>JBFZAQ010000211.1:0-7250 GCA_041308885.1 Candidatus Omnitrophota bacterium
CAAGTAAGCAAGGCAATTACCGGCCGTACCAAAGCTATTATCCCGGTGCATTTATACGGCCAACCGGCCGACATGAATGCGTTGTGCCCCTTAGCCAAGAAATATAAACTGGCGATTATCGAGGATAGCGCTCAGGCCCACGGCGCAACCGTATCTTTTCAAAATGGAAAATCCGCGGTCGTCGGTTCGATCGGAGATGCCGGATGTTTCAGCTTTTATCCCTCCAAGAATCTGGGGGCATTAGGAGATGGAGGGATGGTGGTGACCAATGATGAACGAATTAACGCTAAATTGCTCATGTTGCGCGATTACGGCAGGGTTTCCAAATATGAACATGTGATGATCGGATATAACTGCCGGCTTGATACTCTGCAGGCGGCCATGCTAAGGGTAAAGTTGCAGCATCTGGCCGACTGGAATGCCAGGCGTCAGGCGGCTGCCGGTAAATACACCCAAGCCCTTAAAGGACTGGAGGGCATAATCCTTCCCCAAGTAGCCGCAGGCGTGTCACATGTCTATCATGTATACGCGATCCGTTCGAACCGGCGTGATTCTCTCCTTGAGATTTTTAAACGCCGAGGTATTAGCGTGGTAGTGCATTATCCGATTCCTTTGCATCTCCAAAAAGCCTACGCTCAACTTGGCTATAAGGCCGGCGATTTCCCGGTTGCCGAGCGCGTCGCCGGGGAGATTGTGTCTTTGCCGATGTATCCGCATATTAAAGATTCGCAGATTGATTTTGTAACCCGGACTATTAAACAGTTTGCCAAGGGGTAAAACATGAGCCGGAAGGTACCCGTATCAATTGTCGTATTGGTTAAGAATGAAGAAGCTCGATTAGGGGCATGTTTGGATTCGGTGCGGTGGGCCGATGAGATTGTGATCGTTGATGATGAAAGCGTTGATGGCACCATTGCGTTAGCGCGGCAATATACCGATACGGTTTTAAAACGCAAGATGGATAATGAAGGCCGGCAGCGGAATTGGGCCTATGCCCAAGCCCGGAATCAGTGGGTATTCAGCCTGGACGCTGATGAAATAGTGACCGCGGAGTTGGCGCGGGAGATCGGCGAAGTTTTAGCCTTGGCGCCCGCGGAGAATGGCTTTACGATCCCGCGGCGAAACTATATCGGGGACTATTGGGTGCGCTACGGCGGCTGGTATCCTAGTCCGCAACTAAAGTTATTTAAAAAAGACAAATTCCGTTATGAAGAGGCGGCAGTGCATCCCAGGGCGTTTATGGATGATCCTTGCGGCCATTTACGGGGCGATCTGATTCATTATTCGTACCGCAATATCGAAGACTTTATCGCCAAATTGAATAATCAGACCACTCGGGAAGCGGCTAAATGGTACGGCCAGGCCAAGCCCATGCGGTTAGGCCGGTTTCTCTGGAGAAGCTACGACCGGTTTATGCGTTGTTATGTTACCCGTCAAGCTTTCCGTGACGGTTTTATCGGATTTGTGGTGGCCTATAATGCCGCCTTGTATCAATTTTTAAGTTATCTTAAGTATCGCGAGTTGGTGCGTATCCAAGGCGAACCAAAAGTCCAGGGGTGTCATCATGATCCAAACTAAAGTAGTCTTTTTGGATCGGGATGGGGTGATTAACCGCTATCCCGGTGATTATCGCTACGTGACCAGTTGCCGGGATTTTGTTTTTCTTCCGGATGTATTTTCCGCCCTTAAGCGCCTGCAGGATTCCGGGTATGAATTAGCGGTGATTTCTAACCAGGCAGGAGTAGCTAAGGGATTATACAGCGCCGGGGAGTTAGAGGCGATAACCCGGCTCATGCTTGATGAACTTTCTCGGCGGGGCGTGGGTATTGCCGGGGTTTATTACTGCACTCATCTTGAGCAAGACAATTGCTCCTGCCGTAAGCCTAAAACCGGGCTTATTGATAAGGCAGTCGCGGCTTGGAACCGGCAAGGCAAGGCCGTTGACCTCCAATCCAGTTTTATGGTAGGTGATTCGATCCGGGATGTCGTTATGGGGAGGGCCGCGGGATTACGCACGATATTAGTATTATCCGGGGCCCATCCGCCGGCCGATAAAAGCGTTTGGGCAGCTGTTCCCGACGCTACGGTCGAAGATTTATCCGCTGCGGCAGATATCATTCTCGCCACAACATGAAAATACTGGTTACTTTCGCTTCCGTTGGTTCCGGGCATTATAAGGCTGCCGAGGCCCTCTATAATTATCTGAAGGCTCATACTAAAGCCCAAGTGGTGCTGGTTGACGCTTTAGATAAGACTCCGTTTATTTTTAAGCGTCACTATGAATATAGTTATTTATTAATGGTTAAATACTTGTCCGGGTTATGGCAGTTGGGATTCCGCATTACCAGCGCTGCCAAGCTGCAGCGCTTAACCCGGCCTCTGGCCGCGATCCTGAATACGTTACCCACCAAGCGCTTTGCCCAATATCTTACCCGGGAAAATCCCGATGTCATTGTTTCTACGCATTTTCTACCTTCTGAAACTGCGGCCATCCTGAAGATGAAGCGTAAAATTCATGCCCGGGTTTGTACGATTATTACCGATTACGGGGCCCATCCTTATTGGATCACCCGCGGTACCGATATGTATATGGTAGCCTCGGAATATACTAAGCATGAGCTTCTGCGCCAGGGCGTAAAAGAAAAGCGGATCATGGTTTGCGGCATTCCGATCAACGTCCAGTTTCTTAAGCAATTCGAGAAGAACCGTATCCGTGAAAAGCTGGGTTTGCGCCCCGACGATTTTACGGTTCTGATTTCGACCGGTTCTTTTGGTATAGGCCGGATTGACCGGCTGGTTATGTCGTTATGCCGGCAGGCCCAGGTTATCGTGGTCTGCGCTTACAACAAGCGCCTTTATGCCCGGTTAACCGGGAGGTGTTATCCGAATACCACGGTCTTCGGGCACGTGGAAAATATCCATGAATTAATGGCAGCTTCCGATATCATTATTACCAAACCGGGGGGGTTGACTATTTCCGAGAGCCTGGCGATGGATTTAGTGCCGTTATTTATGGTTTCGATCCCCGGACAGGAAACGGAAAACATGAAGTATTTAGCCAGCTACGGCGTGGGCATTCATGAGCGTAATATCGGTCGGATTAAAGAGCTGGTGGTCGAGTTAAAACATCATCCTGAGCGGCTCCAGCGGATTAAAATGAACATAAGTACGGTAAAAAAACCGTTTGCGGTTATGGAGATCGCTGATGCTGTATGCAAAGGTCGTTTTCGGGCTCCCGGTTGAAGGGCCCTTTGATTATAGCGTTCCGGAAGAATTGGCCCGCGGTATTGCCGTAGGGGTGCGGGTCAGAGTCTCTTTTGGCGCTCGGATCTTAGTCGGATATGTGGTAGGTCTGGCCAAGAAATCCGCGGTTGCTAATCTCAAGCCGCTCAGTGAAATAATTGATCCGTATCCTATCCTTAATCGCCAATTACTCGAACTAACCCGTCAGGTTTCCCGGCATTATGGCTGTTCTTGGGGCGAAGCCCTGGAAACGGCGATACCCGAACCGTTGCGGCGTGGGGTACGGTTGAAACCTTTTCCTCGATATAAAACGCCGGTTGGGCGCCTGAAACAGCCCGTGTACCGGTCCGCAGCGTCAGTTACCTTAGTTCAGGATGTTGATTTCAACCGTCGTTGGGATTATTACCGGGAGGAAATCAAACGGACGGTTACGGATCAGCGCTCAGTCTTGGTCATTACTCCGGATACCGCTTCAGCGACCCAGGCTTTGCAGAGATTGTCGGGCCAGGTCGATTGCCAACCCGAAGCTTTGGTCCGGCGCAAAGCCGGCGACGCGGGGCAATGGATTGCCCTTTCCGGAGAGCAGGTCCGGGTTATTATCGCGGCGCGCTCGGGAATATTTGTCCCCCTGGTTAATCTGGGGTTAATAATTCTTGATCAAGAAGAGAGTGAATCTTATAAGCAGGAGCAAGTCCCGCATTACCATGCCCGGGAAGTAGCTTTATTACGCTCGCGTATCGGCAGGATCCGTTTGATCTTGGGGTCTTCGGCGCCATCGTTGGAAATGTATCTGGCGGCTAAAAAAGGGACTATCGGCCTTAAAGATAATCCCTCGGCTAAGGCTTCCCCGGAAGTCCGGATTTTAGATACTTACAGCGCTTTTCCCTTGTTGTCGCAAAAAAAAGGTTATTTTGCCCGCTATTTAATTGATTCCATTGCCGGTGAAATCGATAAGAAGGGTAAAGTCTTGATTTATGTCAACCGGATGGGATTCGCTACTTTTAGCTTTTGCCGGCAGTGCGGATTCACCATGCGTTGTCCCCGTTGCGATATAAACTTGGTGTATCATTTTTCCGATAAGCTTCTTCGATGCCGCTATTGTAATTATCAAAGTACCGCGCCGAATATTTGCCCGCAGTGCCGGTCCGGATACCTGACTTTTTCCGGAGCCGGCACCGAAAAGGTCGAGAGCGAATTGGCCAGGCTTTTTCCTCAAGCCAAGATTCTGCGGGTGGATGCCCGCACGAAGGCCAGCCTGGCGGATGCCGATATTTGTATCGCCACCAGCGCGATAATTAAATACCATAGTCAGCTTTTTTCTTTAGTTGTGGCATTGTCTGTGGATAATACGCTTAATCGGGTTGATTTCCGGGCCGCGGAAAAAGCCTTTCAGCAAATGTGGTCTTTAAGGCAGGCGGCCGGTAATCGCATGCTGATCCAGACCCGGCTCTCCAAGCACCATTTATTTAAGGCCTTGCAAAAAAACGATTATCGCCTATTTTATGATGAAGAGTTACTCCAGCGCAAACAGCTGCAGTTTCCGCCTTTTGCCCATTTGGCGATGGTTAAGCTGCGGGCGGTTGATGCCGAGAAAGTCAAAGTTACGGCCGAACGGCTTTTTGAACGGTTAAGTTCCCGCGAAGATAAGCCGGGTATCAGTGTGATTTCGGTCAATCCCGGACAGCCGGCAAAATTACGGGGTAAACATTATTGGAATATTTTGTGTCAGTCGCGCTCGCGCGAAAAGCTGGCCCGATTTTTGAAAATAAATTTACAGGCCTTTCCGCATTCGGGTATAATAATAACGGTGGATGTGGATCCGTTGTGATAGCGTAAAATAGAGCGACCTATGTTAAGCCAAGACACACATTTAGTAAAAGCGTAGATCAGGTTATCAGGATATCAGTGGGTAGGTTATCAGAAGATCAGGGGTATCAGGTTAAATTGGCCTTGATAAGCTGATCTACCGGTATCCTGCCTACTGGTACCCTGATACTCTGATATACGCATTCCGGGATGAAAATTATTTTCTTCGGCAGCTCTGAATTCGCGGTTCCTTCGTTGGAAGCGGTTATCCAGAGCGGCCATATAATATCGTGCGTCATAACTCAGCCGGATAGGCGTCAAGGCCGGGGCCTGCAAGTGGAGGCAACCCCGATCAAAAAGGTTGCCCGGCACCACGGATTGACGGTAATGCAGCCGGTTGATATTAACGATCCTAAATCCGTAGCGGCGTTAAGCGCGTATAAAGCCGATTGCCTTGTGGTTATTGCCTATGGTCAGATTTTATCCCAAGCCGTTCTGGATATACCGGGTTTAATGGCGATTAATTTGCATGCTTCGTTATTGCCTAGATATCGGGGCGCCGCGCCGGTCAATTGGGCGATTATCAACGGGGACCGGCAGGCGGGAGTTACGGTGATAAAGATCATCCGGAAGATGGATGCCGGTCCGATTATCCGGCAGCGTCAATTAGATATTGCTGGGGATGACACTGCAATAACCCTGACTGAGAAACTCGCCGGAATAGGCAGTCTGGTTTTATTAGAGGTTTTGGCCCAAATTGAAAATAAAACTTTTGAACTTAAGTTTCAGGATGAAGGGCAAGTATCTTTGGCCCATAAACTACGCAAAGACGATGGCCGGATAACCTGGGATATGCCGGCGGTAAGTATTTATAACCGGGTTAGAGGAGTGCAGCCGTGGCCGGGAGCATTTACCCATTTTCGCGGCAAGTTATTAAAGCTTTTAGCGGTCAGCGCCCAAGAATCAGCTTGCGCCCCGGCAGCCTGCGGGCAGGTGGTTGAGGTTGGTAAAAAATGGATTGGGGTAGCTACGGGGAAGGGTATTCTCTTTATCAGCGAGCTCCAGATTGAGGGTAAGCGGCCGATGAGCGCGCAGGCCTTTATCGCGGGGCATGATATTAAAGTTGGAGATATTCTTTATTAAATCCGAAATTCGAATATCCGAAACAAATCTGAATTTCGATAATGTCAAATGACAAAATTCAAATACCAAAACAAATTCCAAATTTAAATTGCCAATTTATGTCATTGGGTATTTAATATTTGAATTTATTTTGGATTTTGTGCTTTGTCATTTGAATTTAATCAATTTTTATCATTTGATATTTGTCATTTGTGCTTATTTTGGATTTTGTGCTTTGCCATTTGAATTTAATCAACTTGAACATTGTCTCGGATTTCGCCTGCCTGCCGGCAGGCAGGGATTTCGTGCTTCGATATTCGGATTTATCCATCATTAAGGCTGGTCTTTATAGATAACTCTTGCATTTCCAATGAGCTATGATATAATTCAAACCTATGCCAGAACTGCGTAAAGATCCCATAGTCGGACGATGGGTCATCGTGGCGACCGAACGGACGCAAAGACCCGATCAGTTTGTACCGGTTACCCAGCCAGTCCCTCCGGAAGCTGAGTGTCCATTTTGTGAAGGACACGAGAGTAGGACCCCGTCCGAGGTTTGCGCCATAAGGCCGAAGAATACGGGGCCGAACACCCCTGGATGGGAGCTGAGGGTGGTCCCCAGCATCGCCCCTTTTTTGCGGATTGAGGGGGACATCGAGCGTAAGGGCAAAGGGCTATATGATACGCTTAATGGTATCGGAGCTCACGAAGTCGTTATTGAGACTAATAAGCATATCGGCAATATGGCTGATTTAAGCGAAGAGCAGATTGCTAAAGTCTTTAGTTGTTATATTGAGCGGATTAATGATTTAGATAAAGATGAGCGTTTTAAATACGTTATGGTTTTTAAGAATTATGGCTGGAGCGCCGGAGGAGGTAGGTGCCAGCACGCCCGTTCGCAATTGATCGCCACGCCGGTAAATCCTAAACGGGTCAAAGAAGAATTGGTTGGGGCGCGCAATTATTACGAATATCATGAGCGCTGCGTGTTTTGCGATGTCATTCATCAGGAATTAGGTTCCAAAGAGCGGCTTATCGCGGATATCGACGGGTTCATCGCTATTGTCCCGTTTGCCGCG
>JBFZAQ010000212.1:0-5421 GCA_041308885.1 Candidatus Omnitrophota bacterium
ACGCCGGGGATAACCCGCAGTGAGATGATGAATTTGTTGGGTTACGGCGGCGGCCTGAGTAATTTTACCCGCTTGTTAAGACAGAATGGGATCTCTTGGAGAGCAGCTAAGAAAGCCGCGGGCAGGGGCGGTATTGGGGCGGGCATAGGCGGCATAGGCAATGGCGCGGGCGGTGGTGCGGGTAATGCCAGTAGTGGTCTTGGCGGCGGGAAGATTGAGGCGATACCTAAGGTTCCGGAAATCCTAGTTCCCGAGGTCATGGAGGCCGGTAATATTATGTCTAATCCTCTACATTGGGTAGAATCTAGGCAACTGCCAGAAAAAGACAGCCGTGGGCCTCCGCTAGAGGGCTCTCAACCTAGTGATTCTCAAAAGACCTTACCTCAACCTATGTCAATGCCGGCTAGCAGTCCGATCGGCCCGGTGCAGTTACCCCAGCAGATATTGCCTAATACTTTTGGCTCCATTGTCGGCTTTTTAAGCTCATCCGCAATACTCTCATTACATAATATAGGTATGCCGCCAGTCACGGAGAGGCGAATTAACTTTAGTTTAGCTCTAGACCATGGCGCGGAGACTCATTTTGCGTCATCGGGTCTTAGTCCGACCGTTTATATGGCGGCGAGCTCTGCGCAGAGCTTGGCCGTGGCACCAGACAATAAAGCGCAAAATCAAAATAAAGCAGGACAATTAGGTTCAAGTGCAATTGAAGTTAAAGAATCAGGCGTTGGTGCCTTAGTAAAGGTCGGTTCTCAGACTAGAAAGGGCATAACCCCTGAAACACAAGGTGCTCGGAGTCTGTACGGTAAAAATGGCGAAGAGCGAGGTTCGAGAAATGCAGGTTCAAGCGGAATAGAAACAAGAGAAGATTCTGGAAATAAGGGAAATCTCTCAAGTGCGAGAGGTGCGTCTTCATCTATCACATCAGACATAATTCCCGGCCGGAACCCAGGTGCCCAGAGTGCGCCTGGCGCAGTCGCAAAAACAGAAGGAAAAGATACCGCATCACCCATAAATGAAACCTTAGCTGAACCCCGCAGGTTTGAATTTGATGCTATAAATACAGAAAACAGTCTATCAGCCAAATCCAGCAGCCCTGCTGGAGAGAATCCGGATGGCAATCCCATAAGAATTGATCGGACCTTGGCCAGTCTTAAGGAATTGCTCGCCCAGCTTTATTTCGCTATAGATTATCCCAAGATAGTTACAGAAGCCCGCAGGCTGGCCCAAAAACACAGCGGTTCCGAAGAACAATGGCGGCAGCATATAGATGATGCCATTGATACAATTAGGGGTGGCATGGAAAAGGCCCAGTTGAGTGATATGCTCACGGCCGAGATCAACATTTTGACCCAATATCTTAACCCTCGTTTAACTCAATACGCGGCCGATTATGCCAGAGGCCGCCGTATGATCCTGAGCCCGCGCGATATTGAGCTTTTAGCCAAGTTAAATACTTTAACGAAAGAGCAGATAAGCGGTTTTGTGGATTCTCAGGCGATCAATGAGATGCTTAGAGACGGCGCCGAGGCCTTTGCGATCTTTATTGTTAATAACGGTGTGGCTGAACCGTATTTAAGGGCATTGATGGGTGATCCGAATAATCCTAATGATGCGCTGCGGTTAGTAAGATACACTCAGGATCCGCAAGTAGTAGAGCAGTTAACTGGGCTAGTTACGCAATTGCTAGCAAGCAATAAGGAAATAATGGCGGAGTTAAACAATGTAAAACAGGTGGCGCAAAAAGCTCAAGCAAAGGCAGAAGCAACCGAGCGGTCGCAAAATAAGACTAGGCTTATAACGGGTGAAATATTCAAAAAAATTGATCCCACCATTTGTTTAGAGTCTACAGTGGCCGGCATAGATTTTGATAATGGGGGTGAATTTGTTGCAAGAGCAGGTAAAATAAGAAGCGAGGGTGGGGAGATCCGGTTAGAAGATTTAAGCCGCCTGACCAATGGTGCATTTGGCATCTACGGATTTACCAAAGAAACATTGTTCCTGATGCCCGTGGAGGATCTGAGGAGGATTATATTCTTTTGCAATGGCCACGCGTTTAGGGTATGGGAGGTAAATGAGCAGGGTGTCGTGGTTTTTGTGGAAGCAAATTACTTTAATCGGACGAGCACGCAGGACCGGACAATTTCTTGGGAACTGCTGGTGCAGTACGGTGAAGAAATAATCGGCGCGCGGATGGTTAAGGATGAGCATATTGGTGGGAGAAAACTTTCTGAACAACAAGTAAAAGCAGTTTCCGGCGGGCAAGATATTAAGGGTGTGGGTGGGGCGCAGGGCGGGTCAACGGGCGGAGATGCTGGCGCTGGGGCAGGAAATGGCGGTACTGGTTCAAACGGCGGCACAGGTGCTGGCGCTGGGGCTGGTGCAGGGTTGCCTGGCTCCGGGAGCGGCGCAGGTTCAAGCCCGATGGGCGGGAACAGCCGTCTGTCAGATCCCGTAATGATTATCAATAACAGCATATTCGCGCTCAATGCTGCCGTGGTCGCGAGTTCAATCGGTGCAGCCATAGCCATTATTTTGGATGCGTATAAGTTAGCGGCTCCGGCTCGGGGCCCGCCCAGCCTTACCACTTCCAGTTCATTAATTAGCGTAACTGCTAGCCAGGTTCACGCGGCAATTCAGCCTGAGGGAACATCTACAATATTAGCTTCAGATTCCCCTGATTCTGCTTTTAGAGGCGCGGCTTCATCCTCTTTCGCGCAAGGAGAGGCTTCGTCTGCAACTGCTGGTTCTTCCAGCTTGGGGCAGGCTTACGCGTATTCGTCCGCATCCGTTTCTCAACGCGATGATTTCGTTTCTATTCGGTACACATTGGCTGGTGATAAGCAGGAGCTCAATCCCCAAGTCGCATCGAGCGCGGTTCAGCCCGGACTGTCCAAAGTATTAGTGGTTGATGATGAAGCCATGGTTATGCATATTACAGCCATGATGCTGGAGCAACTCTTCGCCTTAGTCGGGGTAAATGTGGAAGTCCTCACGGCGCAAGATGAAGCTGAAGCGAAGGTATTATTTGATGAAAATAAGGATGGTATTGTTCTGGTGGTACTAGATCTGGAGCGTGACGGCAACGAAGATTACGGCCAGGATATTCTGGATCATATCGTAGCCAGAAACCCCGAGCAACAGGTTATCTTGATGAGCGGCAATCCGCAAAAAGTCACGGAATTAGCCAGCCGCCATAATGCCACAGCAACACAAGCAGTGGGCGGGTTGACTAAGCCGGCCAGGCTTCCGGCGTTTTATCCGTTTGTGCTGGCAGTTACGGGGGCGCAGCCCAAAGCCCTGGTGATTGATAATGATCCAGCAGCGCGCGCGGTGTTGACTGCCGAATTGACCATGGTTGGGTTTAAGGTTAGCGCGGCGCAGGATGTTGCTGAGGCTAAGGAGATCATTTTCGAAAGCACGGCATTCGCTTTGGCCGCGGTTAATGGGGATATGTTCACGGCTGGAGCCCTGGCCAAACTGCTCAAAGAATTACAGCAGTTCGAGGCCGGGATCCCGGCGGTAGTATTGACCAGCGCTGACCTTAAGGATCTGCAAGAATCATTAGCAGAACAGAAAGTTAATACGGTAGTAATAAGCCGAGTCAAAGCCCTCCAGTTGGGCAGCTACGAGCTGCGTAAAGTCACCCAAGATTTAAAATTAATTAAGACCTCCAGCCCGGTTATTCCGAGTATCCCGGTTACACTTCCGGCAACTAATTCATTAGGTGTTGTCACCGCCGTTTCACCCATTACGCCTTCGACTCTCCGTAATTCTACTGCGCAGGATGGTTTAGCCAGGCTGTTCGCGCGGGTTAATTCCGCGTACGCGACAATATTGCTTTTGAATAATAGGTTGTATGCGTTGATTAGCCAGGAAGCGATGGATATCTTAATAGCGCAAATTATCCCGCAAGGACCTCCTTCGGCCGACTCCATATTGGTTGTCACGGTTGTCAAGTTCGGCCAAACTTTAAAGGAGGTTAGTGATGATGTTAAATATTCAAAAATACCAGCAGGAGTTAAAGGGATTGGAAGCGGAATTCTTGGCAGATCAGATCCGCAAGCGCCGCGCGGAATTCCTGTTTCACAAGATCCATACAGAGGCGTTAAGGAAGGTACAGGAAAAACAAAAGTCTTAATCGCGATAATAAATCCGGCGAATCTTAATCTAGATTTACCGTCGTGGACAGGGATTAATGTCGGCGCGCTGATATTCGGGTTGAGCCGGCAGATACCGCTGCGTGCCGGGCGTTCACCGCCTGGTGTAGCTTCTTATCCGGCCGCATCAATCCCGCCAGATTTTTCCAGTTCGTCTTTATTAAAAGTAGATATTCGTAAACCGCAGCAAGCTTGGCCTCCCGTGGCTCAGGCTTTTGCGGTTAAAGTTGCTAATAAGGGCCAGCGGAAGACCCCCCTCCAGGGACTGACCCACTTCCGCCCCCTTATTACAACTAATATTTATCAATCAACACCCCATTGGGGAATGCTTTTAGGGCAGGACTTCACCTTCCGTGGCTGGCGGGGAGTCATTGCTCTTCCCCAATGGGGTGTTTCTATTTTTAATGTCATTCTGAGGCCGCAGGCCGAAGAATCTCTCAGTTTCGCTACAAAGCTGGCGCAGGGGCCCGATAACCTCCCGGGACTGACCCACCCTGCGTCCAGCTTTGTATTAATTTCAGGAGGTGTGCCATGTGCCCGATCAAATTTGAAGAACTTACCTTTGACCACATCGTTGATTTCAGCCAGGATTCAACCGTATTCGCCGCAGCCCGGGAGTCAGCTCGAGGCGGACGTAAACTCCGGCTCTTCCTTATTAACCGCGATAACGGCCACGTTTACACCCGCAACGGGAGTATTGAGTCTTGGCAGCAGCTTATCGGCAGCGACCGCCAGACAATTATCAGCCGCGTCGCCTCTGCGCGCTATGCCGCCGTCCCGGTCTATAAGATCAACGGGGAGAGCCCTCAATAGAGGATATAACGTTGGGGGCTTATCCGGCCGGTCAAAAGAGAAATTGACCATTAAGAAGATGATCGGCCGCACAGTGCTGACCGTAGTGGCGGTGGCTTTAGCCTGGTTTGCCGGAAAATATATCTTTAATTTATTCTTTGCCGCACGTCCGGTGCAGCCGCCGCCCATTGCTGCTAAGCAGGAATTTTCCAGCTATATGATGAAGATAACTCCTGAGGGCGCTACGGATAAGCAGCCGGTGGTTAGGCCGTGGTTGGGGGCTGTGCCGGTATATGAAAATAGAGTGCTGGTGACTACCCGAGATTTTACTAAAACTGTTCCTGTTTACGCTAAAGATGTGAGTGAGTGTGTGGCGGTGATTGGTTTTAGCAAGGATAATAAAGTATTGCTGGCGCATATCGCTCCTCGGCCGAAACAGGATGCCCGGAAATATACGGCGCGACAAATC
>JBFZAQ010000213.1:0-4328 GCA_041308885.1 Candidatus Omnitrophota bacterium
ATCTTTATACCTACATGACCTTTATTGTTTCTAATGACGGTTTACTTAAAGAGGTCCGCCTAGTCAAGGACCGCTCCTCAGAATCCGCTTACTTGCAGCAGATCGCGCTGCGCAGCATCAAGGATGCCTCCCCCTTTCCCGCTTTCCCCGGGAACCTAGATTATCCTCAATTATCGTTTAACGTGATTATATCTTTTGAGGTAGAGTAGGCTGCTTACAAACCCGCATTGTATGGATTGCCTGAATCCGGAGTACGCGCTATAAAAAATATCTTGATTTCTGAAAGACGGGTGATATACTAAAGCGAATAATTACAATGGGTTTGGGGTCAGAGGCTTTCATAAAGGAGGATACTCATGGTTCAGAACGCAAGAGCCAGCACGATCGTATTACTTGTCCTTTTATTACTGTTTTTATTTCTTGCCGGCGGCACATTCTATCTCTTTCAAAAAGAGCATGCCAAGAATATTGATCTTCAAGCCCAATTAGAAGATGTTACCAACAAGCAGCGCATTGCCGAAACGCGGCTGGCTGATTCAGAAAGAAAAGCCGATAAGTTGGAAAGCGACTTGACTATCAACGTCAAGAAGCTTAATGAGTTAAAGACTGACCTGGAAAATGAAAAGAAACTTAAAGCGGAGGCGCTTTCTCAGGTAGACCAGTTGACTACTGAATTAAAGAAACAGGAAACCGCTAAGTCGGATCTAGAGAGCCGATTGAATCAAAGCAAGGCGGAATTAGATAAGATTGCCTCCGAGCTAAAAGCTTTGGATTCCAAAAAGGCGGATTTAGAGAAGAAGGTCAAGGATATGGAAGCGCAAATGCAGCAGTCTGATACAGAAGGAGTGGAGTTGGGTACTATTGTTGTGGGGCCGGAATCCTTAGCGGCTTCTTCGTCGCTCCCTGAATCTTCCCCGTCAATGTCAGCCGGCGTTCCGGCTGCCCCGGCCTCGGGAGCCCTTGAAGGCAAGGTATTGGTAATTAACAAGGATTATAATTTTGTGGTTATTAATATGGGCGCTAATGAGTCGGTGGAGTTAGGCAGTATCTTTTCAGTTTATCATAACAATTCTTACATCGGAGACGTTAAAGTTGAAAAAGTGCACGAAACGATGTCGGCGGCCGGGTTTACCGCAGCTGACATGAAGAATAAAGTTAATGAGGGCGATAAAGTTGTCCAGAAGTCAAAATAATGAAGTCTTTTTCAGTTGTACCCGCTTGCGGAGCGCAGGGGAGTATTAAACTTTCCGGCGATAAGTCTATCGCCCACCGCGCGCTTATTTTAAGCGCGCTTTCCCAGCAGAAGACCGCCATTTATAATTATCCCAGCAGTGATGACTGCCTAGCGACGCTTAATGCCTTTAAGGCGTTAGGGTGCCGCATTAGTCAGAAGAAAGAAAAAGGCAAATCCAGCGCCTTGACCGTAACGGTTAAAGGACAGGGCTTGTCTGGCTTGCGTAGGCCGGCGAGGCCGATCTTTGTCGGTGAATCCGGGACTACTATGAGGTTGCTTCTGGGAGTCTTGGCCGGGTGTTCATTTCAGACCACAGTTACCGGAGCCTCCTCGCTGGTGCGCAGGCCGATGGCCAGAGTATGTATTCCGTTGCGGTTAATGGGGGCGCGTATTGAAGCCCGCGGGACTCAGGATTTAGGCAGTAACGAAGAATATCCGCCGCTGAATATCACCGGGGGCGAATTGCAGCCGCTTACTTATACTATTCCGGTAGCTTCGGCGCAAGTCAAATCCGCAATTCTCTTGGCCGCTCTTTTTGCTGACGGAGTTACCCGGGTAATTGAGCCTATTGCTACGCGCGACCATACCGAGCGGATGCTGGCGGCCTTCGGGGCCCGGATTAAAGTCAATAAACAGAAGATATCTCTTATCGGCAATACGGCCTTGACGTCTCCGCGAAGTGTCTATGTGCCGGCGGATATATCTTCCGCGGCGTTTTTTATCGTATTGGGCGCGATTATGCCTAATTCCTTAGTTACCATTGAAGGCGTAGGGCTTAATCCGACCCGCATGGGGATCGTGCAGGTGCTGCGGCGCATGGGAGCGGATATCAAGGTTAAAAATCAGAAACTGAAAGTTAAGAATGCCGAGCCGATCGGAGATATCATTGTCGCTACCAGCAAGTTAAAAGCAACCGTTATCAAGCGCGAAGAAATACCCCTGCTTATTGATGAGATCCCCATTTTGATGGTGGCCGCTTCTTTTGCCCGGGGCCGGACAGTATTTCAGGATGCTCAGGAATTGCGAGTTAAAGAGACTGACCGTATTGTTTCAATGGTGAGGAATCTACGGGCACTGGGAGTGCGCGCCGAAATTAATAAGACTGCGCAGGGTGAAAATGTGGCGGTTTATGGCGCGGGTTCGGTGTGCGCGGGGAGAGTCGAGAGTTTTGGCGATCACCGCACTGCGATGAGTATGATTGTAGCCGGGCTATGCGCCCAAGGAAAAGTGCAGATTGATGATATCTCTTGCCTGAATAAATCCTTTCCGGATTTCCTATCTGTCCTTAAGCCGTTACTGGCTAAGCGAGTCAGTTGATTTATTTAATATGCGTCTTTAACTAGTTTGTTAAATTTCTGTCTTGGCGCCCCTTTTACTCTTTCCATTAACTTAACTTAAAATGCTTGACATAAAAAAAATAAGTGGTAGATTTAGATCATTAATGAGAATAATTCTCAATAGGAGATAAGGGTGCTAAATTCACCTGATCAATCTGTATTTTGGTATTATGAAAAGCTAAGTAAATGTTGCTGTAGGTTAACACAACCGCGGCAGGCAATTTTAGATATTCTAAACCATACCAGAAAGCATTTTAACGCCGAACAAATTCATAAGGCGGCATCCAAGCTATCCCCTACTGTAGGATTAGCCACTATTTATCGCAATCTCGAATTGTTAGTTCGTATCGGTTTGGTTTGGAAATTCGATGCCGGTGACGATAAGGCTATGTATGAAATAGCCGAGCGCCCTGAAGAAAGCCATCATCATCATTTAATATGTAAGATGTGCAATGGCATTATCGATTATTCCGGCGCCATAGATAACGAAAAAGATTTTATACAGGGTAGGAAAAAAAATCTTGCAAAGAAATATAATTTTAGGATCGAAAATCATTGTATCGATTTTTATGGTTTGTGTAATAAGTGTAAAAATAAAAAATAGCATTTATTTTATCTAGAATGAGAATAAGCCTCATTAATAATAAAGGAGGTAATTAATATGCCAAGAGGAGACGGGACGGGTCCCTTTGGAGGAGGCCCAGGGACAGGGCGCGGTATGGGTAGAGGCGGTGGGCGAGGCAGAATGGGCGGTAATCGTCCGGGGTCGGGCCCTAGCGGAATTTGTGTTTGTCCGAGTTGCGGAGAAAGAGCGTCTCATCAACAAGGGGTTCCGTGTTATTCGATAAATTGCCCTAAATGCGGGGCGAAGATGCAGAGGGAATAAAAGAATAATCCCGCAAAATGAGGCTTCAGAAAACCATCCGTTACGTCAGTTGCTTTTTTAAGGTAATGAATGGAGTGGTGGGGTTTTTTTTGTTGTTGCCTAGAAAACTAAGTAACCCGCTTGATGGTCCGGATTATAGCGAGCAGGGGCGGACCAATAGCGTTAGCTGCCGAGAGCGTTTTTGAAGGGTTGTATAACACCTGAAAGTTATATATTAAATTTTAGGAAACCCCGTTAGGAAAAATGGGGTTTCTCACGAGGCAAAGCAGTTAAGTTTTTCGAATATAGGAGGGACTTTATGTTAGGCACAAAACTTAAACATATAGAGAGTCAGGAAGAAATTAAAGAATTGTTAGAAAATAATCCGAATGTTATGATTTGCTGCGGGAGGATGGGGCCGATGTGTTTTCCCGTTTATAATATTATGGAAAGATTAGAGCAGAAGTATCCGCATATTCGAATGGTAGACATGGATTTTGATATCCCGGTTGCTTCTTTTATCAAGGATTTGCCGGAATGCCGTTCTTTTATGGGGCTGCCGTTTACCGTTTATTTTAAAAATGGCAAAGTTGTTAAGGCTACAACCAGTATACAAAACGAGAATCAGGTAAGGGGCATATTGGACGAGGCATTTAAAAATTAGAGAACAGTTAACTCCGAAGGCCCAAGTTATCAGGAGGTTATAGGAAATGAGAGTGAAAGCCGTAAATAAAGGAATTTCTAATATCAGACAGAAAGGAAGCGATATTTTTAGGGAAGGCCCGCATATGTTGCCGGGGGTTTCTTTGATGCTCGCCGAAGGCGTCCTTAAATCAATTAAAGATTTAAAAAAGCCTTTTGTGACTATAATAAACTCTTATACTAATCAGAT
>JBFZAQ010000214.1:0-3704 GCA_041308885.1 Candidatus Omnitrophota bacterium
CTCTTGCGCGCGCCGGAAGTTTTCTTTAAATTTTTCCTGTTCGTCGCGCAGGATATCAAACTTTATATGATCGACAGTGTCCTTAAAACCTAAAACGGCTGCAATCGCCCTTTTACGCTCTTCGAATTCGGAAGCAAATTTAGTCAATATACTGGCAAATGCGCGAATTAAAATCTCATCATTATCCGCTGATACTGATGAGCTGGCATTCGCCCAAACCATCCAGAGCCTCTTAATAGCTTCGGCAACTCGATATTCGACATGGTCAACCGTCTCCTCGTCAGGGGTTAACGACATTACCAGCCCTTCCATTGTTTCATCAAAACGCTCAGTAGTCTGGGCGGTTAGTGTTTTCATGCGCGCAAAGGTTTCTTTTAGCGTAGGGGGTGTAGCAACTGCGCTTGAGGCCAACAATGCGCCCCGGGCTACAATAACATTCTTACGATAAATAATTTCCAATAGGTTCGATAAAATCTTTTCTTGTTCTTGAGGATCCAATTCATAGAAATAAGGATGCAGCCAAATAGAATCCCGATCTTGAAACTCTTGGGCATAATAGGTACCTTGCTCTACGCCATCATCTATCGGCCGCTCAACTACAGTTGCGAATTTGGCAACATTACAGGCGCCGACGTACGGAACGCCTGTTTGGGCGTCAACACCCAGCTTGCTAGAATCTTGTGTATCCTCGAAATGAATGTATAACGGCAATGGAACCCCATCGAGAGAACCATTACTGTTCTCTACGCAGGATTCCAGCAAGCGACGAAACGCAGAAGCATCATCACTGCACTCACGACAGAACGCAACAACCTGCCAATCGGCGCCCGTTTTTTCGATTTTTACCAGTTCAGGAAGCCGCTTCTGTAATCCGGCAGCCTCAGCACCTATCAATCCTTCAGCCGGCACCGGTAGCGGATAGGAAATTGTGGCTAAGCGCTGAATTAAATTCTCCAGAATATACAAGAGCGCCATATTCTTCTCATATTCGGATACCTGGCTGCGGGCAACATTACACAACAGACTCATGACTGCCTGGCTCTCGGGTTGTCCTTCCAGAATGGGGCGCAGATAATTGATATAGTCATTAAAATTCCAGTGTTTTTCGTTCTTAGTAATCAAGCTATGTAAAGTAACAAAGAACGGCTCAAGGCCTCCGGTCTCGGAGCGGACCCTAAAATCTCCATCTGATACAGCAAACCAGAACGGATCAAGCGCTTTGGGTCCGATCTTCAATATGTCTTTTATCCGCACGCTAATTTCATCGCTCCCGGGGTCTTTACGAAGGTGCTCGACAAACTGCTGCGTGCCTTTAGCCACCAATTCTTCCCAATACCGGCGTTTGCTAATTCCCCTGGCAATCAGACAGAGCAAGCCCCGAGCCTGATTAACAATATCCCCTTGGGTCAGGCTCATACGCAAAGCATTATAGGCCAGAGTCCCGTAGTCGAGCTCACGCTCATTATTATAAGCTTCAGAAAGCTCAACTATCCCTTGAACAAAGTCAGCAATATCGGGCAAGACCTTACCCGATGCGTTGCGCGGCAAATACTTGACTACATACCCTGTGCCGGATATAACGCGGCCGTCTGCATTCCGGCTTAAGTGTTTTAGGCGCTCCGGTATTACGCCATCCGGCGTGGCAATTGTCGGCGCGCAGTTTTGTTGTCCGTTCCCGTAACTGGTCGGTCCTGCTTCCATTTCATCTTCCGAGAGCATGCCTCCAAAATTAGTGCCTTGCTGGAGAAAAGGCGAGGTATAAACATGGTGGTCGGAAACAAAAATCAAATGAAAGCGCATTTCCGGGTATTTGGCAAACAGCTGATCAATGCGTTCTTTTTCTTCAACAAAAAACTTGCTAAATGGCCGTCCCCCGATAAACAATACTGCCCGGGCATCAATAATCTTCTTTCTTAAGGTATCGTCAAAAAGAGCATCAAGGATTAAATTAGGGCACTTATATTCAACAAACCTGCGCACGAAGGTAAAAAACGGCATATTCAATAGGTCTATCCCCATCTCTTCCAAATCCGCCCGCGTAATATTGAGCGGGCCAAAATAATGCTTCAACAACAAATCGATAAGTTTCTTCTTTTGGCGGGTGTTGGCAGCGAGAAAACTTGCGGTAAATTCACTCCGCTTGGCTTCATTTTTATCTAATTCCCGGAAAAGACCGGCGTAATCTCCTTCGGGTATTTCGGCTTCAGCGATCGCCTGTTCTATGACCCGCTTGACTTCCGGGCCCTGCCAGCGCTCGATATCGGAACCCTCGCTGTTGCCAAATAAGACGTCTTCCCAGACTTTATGCTGGTACCCTTTATACAATTGGCGACAGACAAAGGTATGCTTGGTGGAACAGCCGCTAATACAGTCGCAGGCTGCGCCGCTAATCTGCGCCAGATCCACGATGTTATCATGACAGGCAAAGGCGAATTCCGGTGATATTCTGAGTATATTAAACATATGCTCCAAATATTGCGGCATCGTATCCGCAACAATACTATGGTTGTAAAAATGCCCGAATACTCTTTTAAGAAATGGAACGAATTTGAACTTGTCAGATACTACCTGAGGCATGACCAGGGTAGTATTACCTTCACTTAGCGAATATATTGGATTATCGCCAATCAAGCCTCGGAGATGCAACGATAGATTAAAGCGCGAGGTAGCCTGGCCGTAGACATATGATTGTATCCCTCGGAAATCTTCCTTGTGGCTACCGGGATAGGCTTCGGGAAAAATCATGGGACAATAGAGCCAATACTCACGCAAGCCTGATTTCTTTCTGTCGCTATAGAACTGGACTTTCACCGACTTAGCAGTGTCAATTTCCATTTGCCGCTTCTCGAATTCTTCTCTGGCCATAGAGTCTACATTCGTATCCTTAAGGGCAGCGGCATAGGCCCAGGAGAATATTTCTCTTTGTTGCGTATCGGTTAGTTTGGCGCGCTTTAAGTGTAGTAAATCGTCAGGGATCGGCTCACCCCTAGCAATTTTATTGCTGATGTTCAAAGTCACCAGGCGGGCCATTCTCGTAGCCTCGGCCGCGCGGATCTCCGGCAACAAATAGTATTCTAACTGGCGTTTAACGATTTTCCACATGGCCGCAGTTAACGGCACCTCATATTCCTCTTCGAATTCTAAGCCCTTATCGCGAAAAAGCTTCATAGCATCGGGAATCTGGATCGGCTGCATAGTCTGCCGGCCTTGTACGCGTTTAAAGATTAGCGGTTCAGGGAGCGCATATTCATCGCCTTTGATCTTACTCGAATATAAATTACCGAAAACGTGAATCTTATTATGGGCTTCCAGCTCCCCCCACTCCTCAACAAATAACCGGTAAATTCCCCGCACTAGATCAGGCTTAAAACTGCCTAATCCGCCCGACATGAGCGTCTTGGCGATTCTCCCGGTAAGCTTGTAGGCCTCGTATTCGGTATAGCCTTCCACATTCTGCAGATAGACCCGAAATGCCTCAAGCAACGTCCAAGTGGGCATATATTCCATCTGGAATATAAAGAGGTCGCACCCACGTAATGTTTTAAGCGCTTTTTTCATGGCTTCCTGCTTTAAGATATCAACAAATTTATAATCAATGTTATAGGTGCCAAATTTCCAATTATAGTTGTCCTTACCAAACCGGTAATCAAAATCATCCCATCTATCCTGGGCTCGAATCAAAAAACTGACCACGTGAAGCAGCC
>JBFZAQ010000215.1:0-5695 GCA_041308885.1 Candidatus Omnitrophota bacterium
CATGAAATGCACGCCGCAGAATACGATGACCTTGGCATCGGTCTTAGCGGCAATCCGGCTGAGCTCCAAAGAATCACCGCGATAATCGGCGATATCCTGGATTTCCGGTAATTGATAATTATGAGCCAATATAATCGCGTCGCGTTTTTTCTTGAGCGCCTTGATCTTGCTTTCTAATTCCTTAACCGCTTTGTCTGCAATCACTTTAAAACCTCATGGATTATCCCGCCGCCTACCACTGTATCCTTATCATAAAAAACAGCTGACTGGCCCGGGGTAATGGCAAACTGGGGTTTAAAAAACTTGATCCGCACAGCCGCCCCTGAACACGGTTCAATAACGGCGCGGGCTTCTTTATGATTATACCGTATTTTAACCTTAAGAACAACCCTCTTTTTTATCGGGCGATGAATAAAATGCATAGTTCTGACCAGGCAACCGCTGAAATATGCTTGCTCCCGGCTGCCGGCGTAGATCGCATTGGCCCGCCGGTCTATCCTGACTACATATATAGGATAGCCCGCGGCAACGCCCAGCCCGCCGCGCTGGCCGATGGTATAAAAAGGAATGCCTTTATGCTCGCCGATAGTCCTCCCCTGCATATCCCGGATCGGGCCCGGGCGAGCCGCGCCTGCCGGGATACGGCCGGCCAGAAAATCGTGGTAATCGGCCCGCGGCACAAAACAAATCTCCTGGCTCTCTGGCCTTTCAGCTGCCGGCAAATTGAATTTTCTAGCCAGGCTCCTGACTTGCTCTTTAGAATAATTACCGAGAGGGAATAACGCCCGGCGCAATTGTTCAAGGCTTAGCCTATAGAGAAAATACGACTGATCCTTGCTCCTGTCTTTGGCCTTTTTCAATAAAGCGCTGTTGCCGCCCGTGATCCTGGCATAATGCCCGGTGGCCAGAAATTGCCCGCCCAGCTCCCGGGCTTTGGCCAGCAAAGCCCCGAATTTAACGTATTGATTACACCGCACGCAAGGATTAGGAGTGCGGCCCCGCGCGTATTCTCGGCAAAAGTCAGCGATGACCTGCTTTTGCAGCACCTGGCTTAAGTTAACCACATAATGCTTGATACCTAACGCTTTAGCCACCCGACGGGCGCCGGTAATCGCGGGGATACTGCAACAAGCAGCCCTCGGGCTATCCCCAGCCTTAAGGTCAAACTTCATAGTGATCCCGAAGACCTCATATCCGCGGCGGGCCAGAAGCGCCGCCGCAACCGAGGAATCCACCCCGCCGCTCATGGCCACTGCAATTTGTTTCTTAGGCTTGATCATTTTGATATTATAGCATATTCCTTGATTCTTATGGTATCTCGCGTCCGTCGGCGCCGCTAAACGCGCCTCTTTCGCGGTGACGATGTTCCCGAATTCGCCGGGCGTCAATCCACCATCTTCATCTCCAATATCCTATCCACCCGAAAGACCCTTTCCTCTTGGCGCTTCAGGCAATAGGCGTCCACGCCCACAAACGGCTTACCGGCGTAGATCTTGTCTCCGACGCATACGGGCTTAATCATTCGGCGCGATTTCTCATCGCTGGCTTTAAGATAAACGATCTCAAGACAAGCGCCTTTTTCTATCGCCCGCTCAATCAGCGCCACCTTTTCCTCAAACGGCATGCCGCGCTCTGATAAATCATACTGATACGCCGTCAGGAATTTTACGATATTCCAGTCCATCCGGATATCGGACTTCTGGATCGGCCGAGCAAGCGTTATGCCCTCAAAAGACGTGCACCGGCTTAACGCCACATACGTCTGGCCATGGGCAAAAGCCCCGCTGCCCATATCAATAATTACCCGGTCAAAGGTCTTGCCCTGGCTTTTATGAATAGTGATCGCCCAGGCCAGCTTTAACGGATACTGCGTGAAGGTGCCGGCCGGCTCGGTTTCTATGGCCGAGATATCTTCATTAAAACGGTACCGGAAAAGCTCCCAGCTGTGCGGCATGACCTCTTCCTCGCCGCCGTCGCGAAGCCGCACCGTAATCAGGTCGGCAACCCCATCCTCGCCGCGGCGGATCTTTTTAATCTCGCCTATCGAACCGTTAACCCAGCGGCCCGCGGAATCATTATTCAGCAGCATCACCTGCGCGCCGACGGCAAGCTGGAGATGGAAATCGGCCGGGGCGGCGTTTTTCTCGAAATCGCCGGACACGGCTGCTTCATAGGCAAACGTTTTTGACTTCAGCCGCTGTAAATGCAAGGCGTTAATCTTGGCGGCCATTTGGTTGGTCGTCGTTAAGTGCACGGTAAAGGCGCGCCGATCAAGGCCGGCCCGCGCGGACACGCGCGTATTTAAAACCTCGAGCATCGGATCGGTAATGCTGTTATTGCGGATAGCATTGAGCAAAGCGATGAATTCTTCGTCTTTCTGACGGTATATCTTCTCCAATTCAATGAGCCCCATATCCAAGCCCTCAAAGAGGCGCGCGGAGAAGAAATAAGGGCTGCGATAATGCTGCGTGAACATCTGCCTTTCTTTAGACGTGACTACCGGCGGAAGCTGATAGAGATCTCCGATGAAAATCATCTGCGTGCCGCCGAAGGCCGCCTTGGAGTTGCGGCCGTTAAGCCGGAGAAACTTCTCCACACAATCCAAAAGGTCTGCCCGGACCATAGATATCTCATCGATAATCACGGCGTCCAGCTCCTTATATATCCGTCCGCGCTTACCTTTGACTTTCTTGACTTTATCAATGGTGATATCCGGCTTAAAACCAAAGAATGAATGGATAGTCTGGCCTTGGACGTTCACCGCTGCCACGCCCGTCGGAGCCAAAACCACGATCTCCTTGCTCGTTACCGAACGGAAATAATCCAAAAGCGTTGACTTGCCGGTGCCGGCTTTTCCGGTAATGAAAACATGCCGGGAGGTATTTTCCATAACCTCAAGCGCTTTTTGAAATTGCTTGTTGATCTCGATCGTCTTGGGCTTCATAATTTACTTCCTTTTAAAAAAAGATTCTTCAGCCGCTCTGCGGCTTCAGAATGACGAAAAGACGGCATATAACAAAAAAACTTGCTCCAAATTCGGAAAAACTTCAAAATAAGCCTACCACTCCAACCGCACGCCGGCCTCAACGCTCCTGCCCGGCTGCGGGATGCCTTCAATATCCCGGTATTCTACATTGAGTAAATTTGAGACGACCAGAAAAAAACGCAGATTCTTAGCCGCCTCCCAATTAAAACTCGTATTAACCAATAGCCAGCCGCGCCGGCTCGGGCGCTTCTTATAAATAAACTCCAGCTGTTGCGGCCCAAAAGGCAACTTGGCTTCAGCGCAGGTATTCACCAAGTGCCGGCAATAGTTATGCCCGTATTTATAGAGAATCCCCTGCCCCTCGACTTCTTTATTATTGTAGGCGTAGCGCAAGCTAAAGCTAGCGCTAGCGCCGGATTCTGCCTTGATATATGGCTCAATACCAAAAACCCCGGCCCGGGTAATATTCTCGGCCTTCCACTTCGCCTCGGAAGGATGGTGTTTGACCCAATCAATCATGCCTTTCTCCTGGCGGTAAAAAAAAGCGCAGCCTCCGGATAACGTATCGCCGGCCGCCGCATAACCGACTTGACAAGCTAATGCCTCTTCGGGGGATAATCCGGCTTCCCCGCTAGTCGTGGGATCATTATAATACAACTCGGTAAACGACGGCAAGCGGATACTCCGGCTGACTCCGGCATGAAGCGAACCCCGATCGCCTAATTTATACTGTAAATTGGCTGCCCCCGTGGGGCCGGCATCACTGTCTCCGGACAAAACCACGCGGGAAGAGATACTTAAAGCTAACCGCGCAAAGAGATCCAGGCGATCATCTACGGCCAAGCTGGTGTTTACACGCTCGCGCTCGCCCAATGATTGAGAATGAATATCTTCCCGGGCATACTCCAGCCCGCAGCCGGCTTTTCCGAAATATTTAGTCTCCGCCCGCACATAAAGCGCAGGAGTGAACATATCCGTACGATGATGATTAAGATAATTACTCCGCAGGCCGGTTTTATCCAGCATAAATTTATCATAATGCCGGCGCAGCAAAAGATTAGGCTTGAAGGCCAGCCCCTCTCTCTCAACCAGGAGACCGGAATTTAATAAATAGGTCTTGGTCCATTCTTTCGAGGGGTATCCTTGGCCGGGAGTGTAAAAATCATAAGCCCCGAATTCTTTTTCTTGATACCCCAGCGTGGTAAAAAAACTACCTCCCGGGACTTCAAGATCCCAAGCGCTCGAAAGAGTCAAATGTTTAAAATCAGTATCATCGGAGAACCCGTCGGATTCCTGACGCCGGCAGGAAAGCCGCGCGCCACCGCGCGAAAACCTCTTGGTAGCGCTAAATAATTCGGATATCCCCCAATGGCTGCCGAAAGAACTTTGCATAACCATCCGGTTTTGATCCGGCTTCTTAACCAGATAGTTAATTGCCCCGCCGATGGCATCCGGGCCGAAAACTGACGCCCCGGCCCCGGGGATAACTTCAACTCTCTCGACATCTTCAATCGTTAACGGTAAGTCGGAATTATGATGGGCCGTCTGCGGGTCATTGATCCGCCGGCCGTCAACAAGCATCAAGACGCCCTGAAAGGTGGAGGCCCGCAGCGATACATCGGCTTGGGTGCCGCCTGATAAATTCCGGCTCTGCGTATCCACCATCAGCCGCGTCAGCGGTTCAAACAAGGAATCGCATCCCGCTTCCCGCAGATCTTCAGCCTCCAGCGTGCTGCGCGGCAGAATATGAATATCGGGTTTACGCACCAGGATCGGCTCTAAATCTAAAGCCGGCTCCTCCTGCGCGGAGGCGCCGAAAATTGCCCAGAAAAAAACCCCCAGAAAAAAACCGCATGTAACCACTCGCCTCATGCGGGTATTATACCGAGCGATAATTCAACTGTCAACCACTACACTTAATCTGGTTTACAATTAAGCACATCGCCGGAGAAAATCTTCCTAATCACCCCGGAGTCCTGGCGGATAAGCAAAGCCCCGTCGGAATCAATATCCACGGCCTGGCCTTCAATCTGCTGGTTGAGGCTGGAAACCTTGACCCGGGAACCCAACGTATTGCTATGCCCGCGCCAGGCCTGCAGGATTTGCGCGGAGCGCCCATGTTGAAATAAAAGATAATATTTCTCGATGGCCCGCAGTATCTCTTTAAGCAAAGCTACCCGATCCACCGGAGCTTTCAAACACTCTTTTAAAGAGCCGGACGCCGGGGCCAGGGAATTTTTGTCGCTGTTCACATTAATACCGCATCCGACCACCACCGAATGCACGACATCGGCTTCGGCGTTAAGCTCGATCAGAATCCCGCCTAATTTCTTATTCTGAAACATGATATCATTGGGCCACTTAAGCTCAATCTCCAATCCGGTTAATCCGGAAATCGCTTCGTAAATAGCCACCGCGGCCAGAATAGTTATCAGCGAGCTGGCGCCGGGAGCTGTGTCCGGACGTAAAATAATCGAGAGGTAAATCCCCTTATATTTGGGCGAAATCCACTGCCGGCCGCGCCTCCCGCGGCCTTTGGTCTGGGCTTCGGCAATGACTACGGTGCCTTCCGGGGCGTGTTGACGGGCCAAGCTCTCAGCCGCATCCATGGTCGAGGGTAAAACGTCAAAATAGTAAATTCGCTTACCCAAGATCTTAGTCTGCAGTTTGCTCTGGATTTCGGAGGCAAACAGCCGATCCGGGCAAGAA
>JBFZAQ010000216.1:0-12198 GCA_041308885.1 Candidatus Omnitrophota bacterium
CGGGTCGACCGAAGTTCTTGCTGCATCTCATCGCTGAAGACTTTGCGCGCGACTCTGGCTGAGATCGGGCTTAAAATATCAACCGGAGTTATCTTTTGCAGCTGCTCGGGAGTATACCCTAATAACCGCTCAACCGAAGGGCTGATGTAGGTAAACCGCAAATTGGTGCCCAGAGTCCAGATTACATCCGAGGCATGCTCGGCGAGAAGCCGATACCGCTTCTCGCTCTCTTCTAATGCCCGGGCGTGCTTGAGGCGGCTAACGGGCCGCGCAACCAAGCCAAGCTTACGCTTCAAAAAATCCGCCCAACCCCCTTCTTTACCGGGCTGCGCCACGATCATGCCTCCGATCGCTCTTTGATCCGGGAATTACGCAATCTTGCGATATGCGCGGCTCGAAACTCCGACGGCGTAATCGAGGTGATTTTCTTAAACATCTTCATGAAAGATTCGGGATTATGATATCCTAAAGCGTAAGCGATCTGATTAACAGCCTGTCCGCGCTTACGCAACATAGCCTTAGCGGCATTCATGCGCAGGCGCAGGCGATACTGGTTAAAATTCCTTCCCGTTTTTTCGCGGAAAAGCCGGCTGAAATATTTTGGGCTAAGGCATAAGTCCCTGGCCACTTGGGTTAACGATAAGGTCTTGTTAGTATTATGCTCGATCATCCTCTTGGCCTGCAGGACTTTTTCCTGGCTCCGGCTATAGCCGGCTTCAACCGGATGTTTACAGCCGTGGAACATCCTGCGCAAAAGCCCCTTTAAATTCTCGACATCAAAGGGTTTTTCCACATACTCATCAACATGACAGCGCAGGGCTTCGATAGCCAATTCTTTCGAGCTATAGCCGGTCAGGATAATAATCTTAAGCTGAGGATGAAGCCGCTTGATCTCCTGGGCCAGGTCTATTCCCGAGAGCCCGGGCATGGAGAAATCAGAGATCACTAAATCCACATCATTGGGCTTACGCAGTATCTCTAACGCTTCTCGGCCGTTAAAGGCCGGGACTATGGAATATTCATCAAAAAGGGCTAAAAAAGTATCATGTACTTTCTTTTCATTATCAACCAAAAGGATTTTCTCACCGGCCATGGGCGGAATATGTTTGCAAAAAAAGGGCTATCCTAACCTTAGTCTTACGCTAATGTTACAATCAAACCGGCATAATGTAAATGGCCTATTTCTCCTTTTCACTGGCTCGTTTCTACCTGGCCCAAAGGGAGCCGGATAATGAAAACCGATCCGGTAAGCAGCGTACTCCCGACAGTTATATCCCCGCCATGCTGTTGGATGATCTTGCGTGAAATCGACAGGCCCAAGCCCATCCCCTGAGAATTAGTGGTATGAAAAGGCTCGAATATCTTATCCAGCTTATCCGCGGGTATCCCCACGCCGTTGTCGCTAACCCGGATCTCCAACGTCTCCGGCTGCAAGTTAGAATGCAGATTAAAAACTGCAGCCGAAATCGATAATACCCCCTTGGCCGACATGGCAAAAAAGGCGTTGAGGATCAAATTCACCAAGACTTGCTGAAGTTTCTGGGCGTCGGCCATTATCACCACCGGCTTATCCGGTAAATGCGTAAAGACCTCGATCCTCTTCTCATCGAGCTTGCGGCGCATAAGAGCGATGGTCTTTTCAATCAGCTCCCCGGCATCCACTTGTCCGAGCGTCAACTCTTCCGAAACCGAGAAATCAGCCAGCTCCTTAAGCATGCGCTCCCAAGACGCGATTTCCTCCGTACCCACAGAATAAAATGTTTCGATAAATCTTTTGTCATTACTCTTACGGGGCAAGGACCGGATAAACGGCTTAAGCGCCGATAATGAGTTCTTGAATTCATGAGTTATGCGCGCGGTTATTTCTCCCATGGCCGAAAGCCGATTTTGCAGCCGGGACTCTTTTAGCTTATCCGCCATATCGTTAAAGGCGCGGATCAAGTCCCCAATCTCATCGCTCTTGCGGATATCGATCTTCTGATTAAAGTCGCCCGAGGCTATTCTTTGTGTCGTAGAGGCCAAGATCTTCAGCGGCTTAACCAAGCGCCGGGCCAAGACGATGCTGACCAAAATTGAAGCTAGCTCGCTGATTAAAATAATAATCCAAGACTGCAGCCGCATCTTTCTAAAAAGCCGATAGGCTTCGGAATAATCCTGCCGGATAACGATGGCCCATTTGGTCCCGGATATAGGCGCGTAAGCGCTAAGACATCGCTTTCCTTCTTTATCATCTAATTGCATAGTCCCGCTAATCCCGGCAAGGGCCAGCGATACATCGGCTTCACCGCGTAAATCCTCCTGCCTAAGAATCTTCTTTTTGTCTTGGTGAGCAGCTAAAACCCCCTCATCGGTAACCACGAAAGCCCGGCCGGTAACATCCAGGGCAATCCTGTCGATAGTCGACCAAGCGCCGCGAAGGCTAACCTCGGCAATCAACGCCCCGGAACCGTTGAATTTCTCATTTATAGGTACAGCGATAGTCAGATACGGGACATATTCCGCGGTCAGGCCCACCGGCGATATAAAAAAACCGTCCCGGGAGACTGCCGCCAAGATATCTTGCTGAATTTGCGGCCTGTTCTCCCGCGTTAGATCCGAACCGGCGATTTTTTTCCCCTCCTTATCCACCGTATAGGCCCGGATAATAAACGGGTATTTCAAGGCCAAATCCACTAAAACATTCCCCTGTTTGCGGGCATTAGCCGGGATAATCTGCAAGACTAACGCCGCGGAAGCCAAGACTTCGCGAGACGTATTTAAATATAAACTTACCTCTTGCGCTGCCCGAGTCACTACTTCCTTATGGCGCTCAAGCAGCTGACGATTAAACGCCTCGAAAGAAGTGTGGGTCAGCAATAAACCTAAAAGCCCCACGGGAATGGTCACCACCAGAAATAAAATTACCGCCAGCTGAACCCAGAGCTTGCGGTAATAGACGGATAAAAGCAATCTTCTGAAGAAACGCTTGGTCTGCCCCATTAAGATTAACCGCGTTGGAAGCTAAGTCTTTGGTATCCCGGCTTGATCAAAAAAACGGTATCCCCCCGGCACACCCGGGCATAGGGACAATCCCGCTCGTACTTCTTCCGGGCCCGGATATTCAAGAAATGCTCGGGTTGCGCGTTCAATGAGGATTCGGCAGCCTTTTAATAGACGCTCAATGCCTTATTATATCACGAGTTACGATTTAAAAAAGTAGAATTATCCTCCGGAGCGGAAAGATTAACGAAATAAATCAAATTCTCTAATTCGATTTCCAAATTCACATTATTTATGACGCTCCCTTGCGGCCCGCGTAAACGCAGGGGGGCAAAATTCAGGATTCCTTTAATGCCGGACTTGAACATAATGTCCGCGACTTCCTGGGCCGCGTTTTCGGGTACGGCAATAATCCCAATCTTAATCCTGCGCCCGGAGACAAACCGGCTCAGTTTAAACAGCGGCCAAACCGGGATGCGGGTACGGTCCCGGCAAACCGCAACATCAATATCAAAAGCCGCCACAATCCGGATCCCCTCCCGCTCGAAACCTTTATATTTCATCAGGGCCTGCCCGATATTGCCGGCGCCCACGATCACTACGTCTTGAACTTCATCTTTCCCAAGGATGGCATTGAGACGTTCAACAAGGGCGTCGACATAATACCCGGCGCGCTTATTCCCGGATAGCCCGAATATAGAGAAATCCTTGCGCACCTGGGCTGCCGTGACCCCCACGGCATCAGCTATGCCATCGGAGAATACCTTTGCCGTTCCCTGTAAGCGCAGCCTAGTCAAAACGCTCTTGTAGCGGGATAGGCGAATGATTGAATTCTTATTGATCCCCATACCTATATTACATATTCCTAACTCCTCACGCTGTCAAGTTTTTTTATAGAAACTTTCCCGGGCTATTTACCATTGTGCTGCCGCTACCATAATGCTATACTTTAATTAGGGACAATCGAAGCATAAGGCGTTATAATACAACCTGTTACCATGAAAAGACGCAAGGGAACGACACTTGTTGAGTTAATGATCGCTACCCTTATATTCACTATCGCGCTGGCCGGCCTATTGAACGCCCTTCTGGCTGCGCTGACCCTCATCCAGTCATCCAAAGATACCACTGTGGCCATTGCCGATTTAGGCAATATCCTGGAACGCATGCGGGCAACACCGTTTAACTCATTAACCACCGATTTCCCCGACGCTGATGCCGACGGCGCAAGCGATACGGAATATGCCGACATTGTCGGCGGCTATACTCTGGAAGAAGAACATATCACCATTGCTTATGTCAATGTCGCAGACGACCCTTTGGAAATCAACGCCCAGATTACCTGGGAAAGTAAACAAGGACGCCAATTCTCAATCGAGGCGACTACAAGCCGAACGAGGTAACCGGATGAAAATTTCGCACCTTAATTCCAAACGCGCCTTGACCCTCGCGGAAGTAATAGTTACCGTCGGGATCTTTTCGGTCATTCTGGGTCTTCTCTACGGAATATTTATCGCCGGCAACGACATGTTCCAGGTGGCCCGGGATGAAAGCGACCTGCAGGCCGAAGCCCGGCGGGCGCTTATGTACATGACCCGGGAGCTGAAAAACGCCACCCGCACCTCGGCCCAGAATCCATCGCCTAACCTGAGCATACCGTCTCATCCCAACAACAAGCACGTCGAATTCTGCCTCCCCGAAGACAAAGACGACGATGGCTATATCACCGATAGCGACGGTGAGACTGAATGGAATACCAACGACAAAATTCAATATCAGTACATCCCCGGGCAACAGATTCTCCGCCGGCTGCATAAAGGCGACCACCTGACTCTGGCCAACGACGTTACCGACGTGCAATTTATCGATAATGATATCGACGGCTCGCTGCCGCTAACCGAGCTGCAGATCGTGATTACCATAACTAAAACTACTTCCTCCAACAGAGTGATTACTTTTACTTTAAGTTCGATTGTCCGGTTAAGAAACTAAAGGGGGATCGCATGAGAAATGAAAAAGCCCAAGCCTTGATTGTATCATATATGATAATCGCCAGTTTTCTGGTGATGACCGCCGCCTTGGTCTCCAAGGCCATAACCGAGCGCCAACTCGCCCAGCGCGCCCGCCAAACTCAAGAGGCCTTTTATCTGGCCGAGGGCGGGGTGGAAAGCGCAATCAATGAATTTACCCAGGCGATCGCCGATTACACTATTGACGCTGCCGCCGAGACCTTCAGCACCTCTAAGACATTCTCCTCTTTTTACGATGCCGCGGCCATAGTCACCTGTACCCGCATGGATGACGCGGATAGCGTGCTCACCGAGAATGATATCAACGTTCTGGTGCGTAAATACGACATCGCCTCGGCAGTAACCCATCCTCTGAATAGTTCAATCACCGCTACCGTGCATCAGATCGTGGCCCGCAGGCTTATCCCCACCTTTCAGCATGCGGTTTTTTATAATGACGACCTGGAGGCGTTGCCGGGCGCGAACATGACCTTAAGCGGGCGCATCCACAGCAATAGCGACATGTACTTAGGCACTCACGCAACTTTAACTATCGACTCTTTTAGTCTGCATTCTGCCGGCAATATCTACAATCGGCGCAAAGACTCCGAACAAGTCATGGCCGGCGATGTAAAAATCCGGGTAACTAAATCCGGTTCGGCCAAATACGAAGAGATGGACGGCTTAGACAGTGAAGACCCCGATTGGACTAACGAATCCACCGACCGCTGGGATGGCACCGTGCAAAGCTCGGTCCACGGAGTTCAGGAGCTATCCGCGCCTTCAGTCGCCTCTATCCAGACTGACGGCTACTACGCCGATAACGCGGACGTAGTTATTGTCAACGATGAGATTGAAAAAGGGGGGACGCCTCTGGTTGAAGGGGTGAATTGCCCGGATGATACCATTATCACTACCACCACTTTTTACAACAACCGCGAAGATAAATACGTTAAAATGACCGAGGTGGACTTAAAAAAACTGGCCGGATACGCGCCTGGCGATCCCGACGGCAGCCCAAGCTTTCCGAATAATCTGCCCTCCAACGGGCTGCTTTATGCCACCCGCGACGATGTCGGGTCAACTCAATCGCCGGGCATCCGCCTGAACAACGGCGCAAGGATCTACCGGGACGGCGGATTAACGGTTGTTTCCGATGAGCCGGTTTACGTCAAAGGTAATTATAACACCTCCAGCGAAGAGCCGTCCAGCATCATCTGCGACTCAATCAACCTGTTATCGGGAAGCTGGAATGACGCCAATTCCACCTCCGAATACGTCAGTTCGCGCCCTGCCTCAACCACTACGGTCAACAGCGCTTTTATCTCCGGGGTGGACGAGACTGAAGTCGGCGGATATAACGGGGGGCTGGAAAACTATCCCCGGCTGCATGAGGCATGGGGCGGAAAAACCTTGAATATCAAAGGCTCTTTCGTGGAGCTCTGGGAGAGCGAAAAAGCCACCGGCAGCTGGATCTACGGCGATCCGCAATATACGGCGCCGACCAGAAACTGGCAATATGACACGGCTTTCAACGACACCGATAACCTGCCGCCATTTACTCCTTGGACGGTGGAAGCCGAACGGCTGGCCTGGTGGAGAGAGTAACGATCAAATCCGACAACGCCTGCGCAATAACCTGATGCGCCTTTTCGTTAGGGTGCTGATCGGTCGGATGCACCCATAACGACGTATCCCGATATTGCTTAAGCAGCCCGCGCGCGTCAATTACCCGCGCCCCTCTCGACTCGGCAATATCCTTAATCCGGCGGTGAATCTGGGCAAAAGGATAATTATTCAACGAATACAAAACCGGGAATATAACTACATAACAACTAATCCGCCGCGAGGCGCACTCCTGAATGAAATCGGCCAAAGCCGTTTTATTCTTCTGCCAATCGGAATTTTCTTCTTGATAAAGGCCTTGATAGTAACGAATTGTTTGCCTACTCACCGCTTGTTTTTTTAGCAGCGCCCAAATTAACCGGGCCAGGCGCAACCGAAAAATTCCTGTTTTAGCCGGCCGGGCATCAGCCAGGCCCTCGGTAACATCAGCCTCCCGCGGCCGGCGGCTGATTGCTCCGGTTTTTTCATCGCGCACCCACAGCGCCGGCTCAGCATCGTTAAGGGTTACTCCTAAAACCACAATGTCGGGATTAGTCATTAACCCCACCTGCCGCAATAAAAATAATTCTTGCTCGGTGTTATAGCCGCCGACGCCGAAATTTAGACTTTCATAACGCAGCTTGCTTGGCTGCGCCCGCGCTTGCAGCAGCCGCGAGGTAACTTCCGGAAACGTATCGCGATCCTTGACTCCTTCGCCAAAAGTAAAGGAATCCCCGAAAAAGGCGATTCGGATTACCCCCGGAGGCTTGGTATAAGAAAATTCCTTACCTCGAAAACCCCAGGAATTAACCGTATGGTCAATGCCGTTGTTTTGATCAAAATACCCTCTTGGATTACCGTCATAGATAAACCGGATTACCGAAGCCGGGGCATTCAAATAAAATGGTTCCCGCTGGCTGTCTTCAACAAAAGCAAACTGGGGCGGATAGGTATGCGTGGCGTATAAGCGAGGCAGGCCTTGAAAATACAGCCATGTTTCGGCAGCCACCAAGGCAATTGCCAAGCCCAACATAATTAACAGGCTGCGCAGGAAGAATTCTTTCACGCTTCTTTATTATCGTTCTTCTTTTGATTTCTCTCGGCCACAATCTTTAGAGCAACTTCGGAAGGAACCGGCTGGTATTTTTCAAAATGCATCGAGGCATTGGCCCGGCCGCTGCTTAAAGAGCGAAATTGGGTGGCATAGCCGAACATCTCTCCCAACGGAGCCTCAGCGCTGATAATCTTCTGTTTGCCTTTGGTATCGACATTCAAAATTTTTCCCCGCTTGGAGCAAATGTAGCCGACAATACTATTCATGTACTCATCCGGGGTAGTTACTTCCAGGGAAGCATAGGGCTCAAGCAACAAGGGAGCCGCCCGTAAAAAACCGTCTTTAAACCCGATAGAACCGGCCATGCGAAAGGCCTGCTCCGAAGAATCAACCTCGTGGAATGATCCATCATAGAGGGTTACCCGTAAATCGACTACCGGATACCCGGCGTAAACCCCTTTCTCTAAAGCCTCGATGATCCCCTTTTCGACCGCCGGAATAAATGACTGCGGGATCGCCCCGCCTTTAATCTTATCTACAAATTCAAATCCGCTTCCCGCCGCCAAAGGCTCAATCTCAATCAAGACATGCCCGTACTGGCCGCGCCCGCCGGTCTGGCGGATATATTTGCCTTCCGCGGTAACCGATTTGGTGCAAGTCTCCCGATAAGCCACCCGCGGCTGGCCGACTATGGCCTCAACGCCAAATTCAGTTTTCAGCCTATCGACGATAATCTCCAGATGCAGCTCGCCCATGCCGGTAAGAATCGTCTCTTTAGTTTCCTCATCGGTCTTGACGATAAACGTCGGATCTTCCTCCATCAGCCGGCCTAAACCTTTGCTTAATTTATCCTGATCCGAACGGCTCTTAGGGGTAATGCTCAAAGAGACCACCGGAGTAGGAAATTTGATGGACTCCAAGAGAATGGGGTGTTCTAGATCACATAAGGTATGCCCGGTCATAGTAGAATTTAAACCTACTATGGCCACAATATCGCCGGCAAAGGCATACTCGATATTTTCTTTCTGATTGGCGTGCATAAGGACAATCCTGCCTACCCGTTCCCTTTTATCCTTAGTAGAATTTAACACGTAGGTACCGGTCGAGAGCACCCCGGAATACACCCGCAGATAAACTAACTTGCCGATATGCAAGTCAGCCTGGACTTTAAAGGCCAGCCCGCAAAATGGCTCATCAGTGCGGGCGTGGCGCTCTATGACGGCGTCCGGATGATCCGGGTCTTCTCCCTTGACTGCCGGGACATCCACGGGCGAAGGCAAATATAAGGTGACCGCGTCCAACAACTGCTGTACCCCTTTATTCTTAAACGCCGCTCCGCATAAAAGCGGAACTAGCTTATTGGCAATCGTCCCTTGACGGATAGCCGCGCGCAATTCAGCCTCGGTTACGGACGACTCGGACTCCAGGTATTTCTTCATCAAGGCTTCATCAAACCCCGCGGCCCGCTCAAGCAGAATATGGCGGTACTGTTTGGCTTGGTCCAAATTATCCGCCGGGATAGCTTCTTCTTTATATTCTTTACCCTGCGTTGCCTCGTCATAGACCAAGGCCTTCATCCCGATAAGATCAATTACCCCCCGGAAATTGTCTTCGCTGCCCAAAGGTATGAACAGCGGCACAACCACAGCCCCTAATTCTTCCTCGATAGCTTTCATTACCCCGTAGAAATCCGCGCCCGTACGGTCCATTTTATTGATAAAGGCGATTTTAGGCACATGATACTTATCGGATTGCCGCCAAACAGTCTCGGACTGCGGCTCAACCCCGCCGACCGCGCAAAATACCGCGACCGCCCCGTCTAAGACGCGTAAACTGCGCTCTACCTCGACGGTAAAATCGACGTGCCCGGGCGTATCAATAATGTTAATGCGGTAACCGGCCCAGAAACAGGTGGTGGCGGCGGCAGTAATAGTAATGCCGCGCTCCTGCTCCTGCTTCATCCAGTCCATCTGGGCTTTGCCATCGTGCACTTCGCCGATTTTATAGGTACGGCCGGTATAAAATAAAATACGCTCGGTAAGGGTGGTCTTTCCGGCGTCAATGTGGGCCATGATCCCGATATTGCGGATTTTATCCAGGGCGATCTTGGGGACAGGTAAAGCTTTTTTTGCTTCAACCACAGATTCCTGAGCAGATGTCGGGCTTTCCTCTCCAGCCGGCGCTTCCGGCCGGGATTCCCCTTCGGGAGATGGCAAAACCTCTTCTTGGGGCGGCAAAGCGGCATCCGAAGGCAACGATACCGAATCGGCAGGAACCGGCGCAGCGAAATTATCTGCGACGGCCGGCGTCAACTCTTGCAGTGACGGCGCTGGCGGGATAACCGGCTCATCAACCTGCGCCTTACTCCGGAGGTTCAAGCGGACAATCTCATCCTGAAGGGATTTAATCCGGTGGTCTTTTTCTTCCAGCTCTTTTTCCAATTCCGAGAATTCCTCATTCAGCTGGTTGAATTCTTTTTTCGGCACCCATTCGCTGACCGCCTCCTTTTTCTTATGCTCCTCGATAACCCCTTGGAGAGACTTAATCTCCTGAGAAAGCCTTTCAATCTGATGCCGCGCGGACTCGATCTGATCCGTTTTCTTCTTTCCCTCGCTATCAAGAACGGCTAGTTGACCGCCGAGTTGCCGAATCTCCTTGGCCAGATTAACGCTCTTGGTAAACTCATCTTGCAAAGCCTGGTCTTTTTTAGCCAATAAATCCCGGATTTCCTGGGTCTGCTCTTTAAATCTATAGAAGCCTTCTTGCCCCTTAACCACCCACTCTTCCCGCCGGGCAATTTCTTTATTCAGCCCCTCTTCGCGCTTAAGGCTGCGCTCCAGGTCCGCGGAGAGCTTCTGACGCTCAGAACGTAATTGTTCAAACTGACCCTCTAATTCCAGAAGCTGCTCTTCTAACCTAATGATCTTTTGTTCTTTAGAATAGTTTTGGTCCTGAAGGGATTTTTGACGGGATGATTTAGCAGCGCTCTGAGGACTAGGGACTGACTGGCCGAGAAAGGCATAGAGAACCAGGGCAATCCCCACGAAAAGCAATAATCCTAATATGGCAATCATCTTAAGAAAACCAGGCTATCCAGCGCAAAAGTTGTGGCCCGTTTAAACGACTAGCTATCCGCCGTTTTCCTCGACAAATTTCTTGATTTCTTCGATATTACCTAGTATGAGCCTAGCCTTGCTCAAGCCGAAAGAAAAAGGATACTTATCGTCATCGCTTCTTTTAATTACCAATAGGGGTTTACCTTTGAACTCGGATCTCTCAACTATGCAATTTTCATTTTCACCAGCCATCATCTTTCCTTTCGTTGTGCTGGCCAAAACGGCCCAGCAATAAGGTTAAATCTATCTTCGAGTTTAAACCATAAGATTATACCTTAGTTATCCCAATACGCAAAGCTAAAAAGTTCTCAATTAAAAAACTGGGGTAAACTGCGCGTATAAAAAGTTATCCCGAAACTTAGCGCCGTATTCACAGCGCAAAAGACCAAAAAAATAAAAAAATAAGCCCGGTAAACGAAAGACAGCTTGACCGGCCCGATCGCAAACCGTTCAAGATCGTTAGCCACTTTGACCAAATAATAAAATACAAACGGCGCGAAAAATAAAGTAAGCCGTCCACCCGTAAAGGGATACTTACGCAAAACAGCCAAACCGATCAATTCCAGAAAAATTATTAACCCCAATGAATCAATATCCCAGATCTTCCACTTGTTGCGGCGCAAGGACATTGCACCGAACCGGAATAGGCCATAGGCTAAAAAGGGGATGAAAAAAGAACCCAGAAATCTAAAAACCTTTCCGTTGCCAAACCAGAAAACGCCAAGTTTTCTTAGTCCTTCGCCCAGAGGCTTAAGAAATGCGCCCCCCGAATCGAGAGAAATAAAATTACTCTGCCAATAGGCAAATAGCGCCTGGTCAGTCGCGGTAGGCTTAAAATCAATATAGTATACGGCTACGCTAAAAAACAGGCTTAAGGCCGCATACCCGAATAGGAGCGGCCGTACCGGTTTGTTTTTCTCGGCCAGGCGCAAAAAATTATACCCGGCGACGCCGATAACAAAAATAGCGGCATGGGAAAACAAAATGGCCAAGGGCGCGCACAAAGTCGCCAACACAAACGCCTTAGTAGGCCGGCGCTCCTGAAAGTCTTTCTGGCGCAAAATCAACGCGCTCACCAGCCCGACGGCCAAAACATCCATGGAATACTGCTTAAGCTCGGCCGCGTACCTAACGAACCAATAACTAGACGCCAGGCAGGCTACCGCCAAGAGCGCCTGCGGTTGGCGAACCAGGCTTTTGCGGTACAACCGCACCCAAACCCAGAAAGCCAAGAACATGCTGACCAACGGCAAAAAACGCAGCGCCAACAGATGATACCCGAAATAGCCGGAAAGATGCTTGATCAAAAACAGATAAACGCGCGGGAAAGCCTGGCTGTTAATTAAAGGATAGAAAAAAAGCCGCGCGCCGTCTTGCCGGATATTCGCCAGGATGCTCTCTTCATCCAGCCACAATGGCCGCTGCGAAAAATAAT
>JBFZAQ010000217.1:0-6785 GCA_041308885.1 Candidatus Omnitrophota bacterium
GACGCTCTTCCGATCTTTTGCCTTTGACCCCTTTAAAAGAATAGTAGCCAAAAAGATCAGTTATGCCGGACTTATCTTTACCCAGCCAAAGCTTAACCCCCTCTACCGGGGCCTCATCGCGCTGGCGTAATCCATCGGCATTTAAGTCTCTAAAGACGTATCCTTCGATATTACCGACGGCATCCCAGCGAAAACCCGTATCCCAGGTATAGCGCAGACCGGCGCGGAATTCCGCCTCGATGCGCTTTTCCACGCTGGCATTCTCCGCCCAAATATTCCGCACGCGGCTAGAGACGTAGGCCTGGCCGCTGGGAGCAATCTTACAAGCTAATTCTGAATATCCCTCGATATAATCCTGCCCGGAAAGAAAACTCAAAGGCGAATCCGTATCTTCTTCATCGCGGTAAAAGAAACGAAAATCTGCGGAAAAAGGCGAGCTGCCTAATGGCCCGCTCCAATCAACTCCGGTTTCAGTAGCATGCGGACGCGACAATACCCCTGCGGCCACCGCGTCCAGCCAATTATACTCTTTACTAATGTAATAATTAAGCCGGCCGATAATCGGAAAATTCAGACCGGCCGTCATTTTATGGTTATTATAGTCCATACTGGGAGAGGAAAAATTCTGGTTCCTTTGGAAACGATACCCTAGATAAGTACTTAAGATGCGCTGGGCAAAAGTGAATGTCTTATTTACTCCTACCCCGGGGCTTAAGTAACGCAGCTGGCCGATCCGGCCAAGCTCATTTTGCAGGCTATAATCGAAACGCAAAGAAGTAGTGGGATTTACCGTATAGTTCCCATAAAAACTTAAATTCTGGTTCAATCGTTGATCGGACTCGGCTGCCGGATAACGCCTGTCCTTGAACACATCGAGCATTCCCGATAAATACCACTTCTCGGTGGGGGTGGCCGTTACTGTGGATAAAATACCGATTTCTCCAATGCGCTGGCCGTATCCGGTCAGGCTCATGAAGTCCCGATCAATATCCCGTAACTCGCTGGTAAATTGAAATCGCGGTTGTTGATATTTCAGGTTGAACAGGTTGGCAAAAACTTGGGAATCATAGCCTAATTCATAATCATACTGCCAGGGGTCAACATTTAATCCGGCCTGAAAATCAAACCCATACTCATGCACCTGAGGATAATCAATCAGCCTGTCTCTACCCCAGCCGCGGATGACCGCGGCTTTCAGGTATTTCGACTTATCCGGGGTAACCGTTATGCCGAATCCGCTAAGAAAGGAGTCCCGGTCCTTGGTAAAAGACGGAGAAAGACCGCCATAAATTCCTTCCCGGTTCCTCCCCCAGAATAACGTATAATCAATTTTCTTTTGAAATGCCGGCGAGGTGAGCAGCACGCCGCGCAAATTAGCATTGCTTAAGATCAGGCTTGATAAAGCCGGATAAAAATCAAAAATCCGAATCGCAAAATCTTCAAACGGCCCGTAGCGCCCCTTAGTCAAACCCATCGTGTAATAAGTCAACTCGGTTTGCAAATATTGGGTGCGAATAGCCGCCGCTGTATCAAAATCCCCGTAGGGAGTCTCCCCTTCCAGGCTGATAAAATGATTATAGCTATAAAAACTGCGCTCCAGCGAGGACAAGCGCCTACCCGACTCAAAAGAATCCCAATCTACAGTGTATTTAATTCTGAAATTGCGGGCCGCTTCTTCCTGTCGGCGTAATTCCTCATCCAAAGTTATACCGGTAAATTGCGGCGGGATGGTAAGCAATTCCACGGTCCAGCGCCCCCGATCATCCCAGACGTGCAAATTAGTATATCCCAGGCTGCGGCCGGTCAGATGCAGCTCATTAGGATAGACCTCCCGGATATCCAGAGTTTCGGGATAAGTGGACAAATATCGCTGAATATTCTCCCCTTTAAGAACAATAGTCTTATCCTTCTCAATCTTTATCGGCTGTACAACATCACTCAGGGCTTCATTTAAATAAAGCACACTCGGAGGATAAGGAATAGACTCAACGCCAGCCCCGGGCTTTACGGTAACAGCCTGTTGTAAAACCGGCACTGGCTTATCGATGACAGGTTCAGCAATTGCGGGCGGGGTAGAATATCCGGCCGATTCATCGGACTGTTCGCGATCCCAAGGCTCCCAAGCCCGAGGCGATCTTTGCGGACTAGGTATAATTGTCTCCGCTTGAACAGGCGCCTTAACTCCGGATGGTTTAGCGTCAGCGAAAATATGCAGCGCCTCCTCAATAGCTTGGAGGCGGGTCGATTCGGTAATTATATCTTTGGGGAGAGGCGGCGGATTCGGGTAAACTATAGGAGGTTGGGCAACAAGGTGGGTCTTAGCATAAAGAAGATTCAGATAGTTTAACGCGGTTTTGTGTTCGGGAACAATCAATAAAGCCTTACGAAACTCTCTTTCCGCTTCCTCCAGCCTGCCGGAATTATACAACGATATGCCCACTTCGCACAGAAAATCCGAGGCCATCGAACTGGCATAGGCGCAGCAGGCCAGATTCAAGAGAATACAAACAACAAATAATATAAAGCTGACTCTGATTGAATAACGCATCATCACTTAAACTCGCCTACGCGCACAAGCCGGCCGCCTTGCGCGACTTCAATTTCCGCCTCCTTAACAATCACCGGCCCGCGGCCTAAACCAGCTTCCTCGTGGGCCTTTCCCAAATCGATAGTAACCACCACGTCGTAAATACCCTCATCCAAAGGAGACGACCAGGTGCCCGAGATCTGAGCGGACTGGCCGCTAAGCATATAAGCATCACTGAGTGCCGCTCGGGCAAAAACCTTCCCTTTTTTATTTATCACGCTGAAGTTAGAATTTGTAGCCACATCAGTATTGCTCTGATTAACGATATCCAATTGGACGCTTAAAGCATTATTGCGGGCAGCATCGGTGGAACAGACAAAATTACTGACTTCACCTTGGCGGACAACCCCTTTGGCCGGCTCAATATAAAATAAAGCTCCCACTTTAATAACAATATTCATACCCACAGATTCATCGGCGCTGCTTGCCCCGATAGTCGTTTCGAAAAATATTGCCGCATACCGGGCCGAGATAAAATCGTCCGGCGCCTTAACGGTATACCCAATTTTTTGCCGACCATACGCCGGAATAACAAATTCCGACGGATAAAAACTCACCCACCCGGCACACGAGTTATTCAGTGTTCCCACGGGAAAGAATTCCTTAGACCCGTCCTGACCCGCGGCGTATTTCCAATCCTCCATATATACTTTCACAATTAGCGCTGCTTCCGAAGGATTTTCAACTTCAATAAAACCGGTTTTCGTCGTCAGCCCGGCCATAGCTAATCTAATCTTAGACTGATTAATCCGCAATGTGGCTGCACGAACCTGGCCGCATTCAAAAACTAGCATTAGAACCAAGCCCAAAAAGATAAAAAATAGTTTTTTCATAGCCTTTAGAAAGCGCAGATTATTAATCCCGCCTTAAATACTTAAAGACGGGATTAATAATCCTGCGACAGATTATGGTGTAAGTACGATTTGTACCGAACCCTGATAGCTTCCCGCAGTCTTGGTCGCCGGGATAGGCGTAACTCCCGCGTTATCTCCCAAACCCGTACCTATGCCGTAGTAAATACGCAGCCATCCGGTCGGAAAATTAGCGTTAGTGTAAGTCTTGGTGCTGGCGCCAAAACTCTTTTCATTATCGGGTAACGCAACTTCAGTGGTATCAGACGTCTGGTTAATAAAGGTTACGTTGACGTTGCCGTCCAGGTTCTGGCTGGTAATTCCCGTCGTCCGGTTGTAAATTGAGCTCGGAGTATGGGCGATCGACCAGCTCGCAGCGTTGCTATCAATACCGACCTCGACCGCAAAATAATGGGGCGCGGTGAAAATATGATTTACCGGGTCAAGATTCAACAAACCAAAATCCATGGTATCATTGGCTCCCAGCTCGGTAAAGACAGTACCCACAACTCGCGAAATTGTCACGGTCATACCATTAGACGATGGCACCTCCGCAGTAACATTGATCGTATGGGTCGCCGCCAAGGCCAATCCATAGGCCGCGGTAATGGCCAGAATAGCGAGAATCGTTACACATTTCTTGATCATGTTTCTCCTCCTCGTTAATTAGTGTTACTTGGGTTAATTCTTGTTATATCTCTGAAAGGGAGTAGGTAATCCGAGTTGTATAGTCTCCCGCAGCATACTTCATTGAGGGGGCCAACTCATAAATTACCTGAAATGAATCCGACGCCCCTTTAGCGTCAGAGACGTACAACACCATCGAACCGAGACTCATTGGTTGCTTCTGAAGATACTTTAATGAACCTCGCGTATCCTCCTCTCCGATCTGTCGCAAAGTAAAACTCTCCATGGGGATTATCTTACCGGCACTATTGGCTAGCTCCGCCAAAAGCTCCTGCGTAACCTGATACCTTTTTCCGATATTTGATCGCACACTCATCGCCACCTGGTAAATTTGCGGCTGATCCCCCCGGCCCACATTGCGAAAAAGTATGGAACCACCCATCTCGGGGGCGACTACAAAATCAAAAACCCTCGGTATTTCAACTTCCAGATCAAAATCTTTGACGATGCCCCGCAACACCGGGCTTTCCAAATATATCTTGAGCTTACCTCGGTATATTCCGGCGCTGTAGGCTTCGGGATTAACCAAACAATAAGTCACTACCAGACTGACCTGGCCTGAACTCGGATCACTGGTAAAAAGGGTATCTTGTCCTAAACTCAAAGCCGCAGGCCCAACGTGATACCCGGATCCCGAAATCCCGCTAACCTCATAGGTCAAACCCGAAAGATTTAACTCATCACCGGCCTGATTAAACAAAGGGCCGGCTAAGCTCTGGACTACGCGGAATTGAGAACCCAAATTAACCGAAATGTTTATCAACACCTGCGCCTGAGAAAGATTATCTGATCCGGAACGCACCGCGAGTAGGTTAGACCCATTAGTAGTTTTGATTTCGACTATGGCCGAGGATTCGATCTCGGCAGAAACATTCATCACCGCAGTAACCGGAGTCTCGCTGCCGCTTATTGATTCCAGCGTAAACACTACCTTACCCCGATATAACCCCGGAGCCATATTAAAAGGGCCTTGCAAGCTGTAAACTAAGACGAAGGAGTCCGCAACGCCGGCAGAATTAGAGGTATACACCAAAGTCCGGCCAAAAGATAACGGCAAACCCGCGGGGAGATTCATAACCCCATTACGGTTGGAACCGCTGACAGCGCTAATGAGAAAATTCTGAGACGGTATGGTTCCCCCTTGGGAATTCGCTAACGGCTCAGCCGCCATTTGTACCAACTGATATTGTTTCCCGGCGTCAGAGTTAATCTGCACCCGGACTTCCTTATTGATCCGTTGCGCTCCCAGTCCGACTTTTCCAAAGCGCAAATCGTAGCCGCCTTCATAAGGCACAACCGAAAGCGAAAAAGCGGCCCAAGCGGCTAAAGGGATTAACCACCACGCAGTTGCGGTAGTTAATATTACTTTTAGTTTAGCAAATGGCTTATTATTCATAGTTTCCTTATCCTACGCCTCTTACGGCCCGCTGTCAACTGATATCTTGAAAAAAAAACCGGATTGACCCTTTTTACCAGTCAATCCGGTTTAAAATTATAAATTCATGTCGGGTACCTGCCTCCACAAATACCTGACCACCGGGTGCCCAGAATATTGAAGAAAGTATACCCCATAAAACCCTAATTGTCAAGATTAAAACTCAATTGCCGCAATACCTTATGGAGATCGCTGAGAATACTTGCGCATCAAAAGGGTATAACCAAACATCCCGTCGCCCCGCATCTTAATCGGCACGCTGTTTTGATCGGCTGAAATCCAAATATCAAAACTGCGGGGCTCGCTGGCAAAGTGGTAGGCCTGGTAATTCCCGGCCGGAACACTCACGCTTTCGATGGCTACCAATTTAATCGTATAGCTGCGCGTGGCCAGCCGGATAGCATCCTTCCAACCGACTTCCAAGTCAGGATTAAGACGGACCGAATAGGGAAAAATTATCGGGTTATGAATCGGCCCGTCATTCTTAAACTCTAAAACTTCGCTTCTTGACCCTTTGGTTTTGGTAATTTTTACCGCGTAGGCCGACTGGTTATATTCCTCGACAATGCGCTCCTTAGCAAATAGCTGCTGGATATCCCGCTCTATGCGTAGCGGCAGCATAGTCTTAAGATCGCAGTAGATATTCTCCAGATCCTGAAACCGCATAACTTGGGTCTTAAACGATACATGGCTAACAAGAACGCTGCCCAGCAAAACATCCGGCAAACAGGCTAATGTTGCCCGGCCGATACGCACGCGCTTATAAATAACGTCATAAACCACCGTCTCACCGATAAACTTAGCGAACGATGATACGGGGATAGGCTTAAGAGGCATAACAGCTGGTGAAAGCTCTACTTTTTTGCTCAATCTAAAAAAATAAAAAAAACCGTATACCATTGCTCCTAGAACCAAAATAAATATTAATGAATAAGTTATTTTCCGCATTGCTTATCCCAGGCTAGCCTGCTGTAGAAGCCTATTAATCTCATTCAAAAGCACTTGGCTGTCATAAGGCTTAGTTATGTAAATATCCGCGCCGATAACACAACCGATAATCCTATCCACATCGAGGTTCTTGGCGGTCAGCATGATAATCGGCGTACGTTCTAAAACCGGAGTGCCGCGAATTCTTTTACAACCCTCTTCACCTTTAAGCTGCGGCAGCATGAGATCTAAAATAATCACGTCCGGCCGTTCCCGGAACGCCATGGCCAGACCCTCA
>JBFZAQ010000218.1:0-13082 GCA_041308885.1 Candidatus Omnitrophota bacterium
ATCTTCCCTGGGTTGCGTTCGGAGAAATGTTGTTTGTAGATAAGCTTTATTCTTCCGGCAACAAAATTCAAAGAAGCCCAGAAAACGACCGCACGATGGACAATATCATAGAAGAGTTAATTAAGTATTACGGCTGCACTAAGAAAGACCTGGAGAGGCAGGAATTTCGCGAATATATTCTTAAGAAGTTAGCAGTGCGGTTGTTATCCGCAGCCCGGATTATATGGAAAGAAGGATATTCGGCTACTAATGCCCACGGAGGCATGCTGAATTTGTTGAACGTATCCCTGACCGGCCAGATTTTTGACTATGATACTCTTGGAGATGGTAAGACCTTAGAGCGTTCGAAAGACATCGGGAATATGCTTTTGAGCCTTAGTACTGTTGCCTGTAGTCTTGGGCTGCAAGAAAAAGCGGATCTTCGCAAGCCGGAATATATTCTAGCAACTGGCCGGACAAATTATATTTTTAACCGGGATGGTGTCCATAGTACGGTAAATTTCGCTGCCCAAATATTGCAGGAAATGGACCCAAATGCCTACAATGAGTTTCTGAAAGATATAGACACCGGAATTTCCATATTTCACTACGCCGGCTGCGGGGATTTTCCTTATGCAAAATTTCGTCTTCCCCTTAGGCATGAGTGGACTGATGGCAAGCCTTATGCCTCTTCATTTCTTAAACAAGCTTCTCCCTCCACCGTCGGATCAGAGAAGGAGAATAGGGCCAGCTCGGCGGCGGGAATAAAAGGAGGAACGGCATATGTTATTCCCATCAGGCACGAAAGAGAGAATTCGCTATCAAAAAATGCGGTTCCGCAGATTGCGCAAGCCTACGGCATGGCTTTAGCTCAAGGTCTAGCCTTTACTGTTTTTCTGGAGGCTGGAGGCTTAACTCGCTTTGAAGAAGATCTAATTGTTCTGAAAAAAATGATCAGACAATATGGTATTCCTAGCGTGCAAGCATTGTTTACTAATCCTTTATATGAACGAATACTGCGTTACTATTTTGATCATAGGGTAGCTAATCCTCTGCGTAGGTTCACGGCCGAAGTTAGTCGCAGCTATCAAGAAGGCGTGCTGCCGAATAACCGCCCGCCGCAATTCTTACCGTTGGATCAATTGTTGGCAGAGCGGCGGATAAAGGTAGTTTTTGAAGAACCTGATTTCACAGGCTGGAAGTTTATATTCCTTTCGTTCTTAGAGCAAGAAAGCATCGCGTCTTCCTTTCAAGGGCGTAATCTTAAAGAATTTGTTGCCGCGGCGAAAAGGCAAATTGCTTTCCATGTACAAGGCGTTCAGTCTAGAGATAACCAAATCCTGCAACAACTAGGTTTATTGGTTAAGCCCGATACTGTTGTGTACGTAATCATGGGGAGTTCGCACCCTTTAGTGCCGCAAGAATCATTGGAATATGCGCTGATTAAGCCTAGAGAAGATCCAGCTATGGCCCCCGCCAATCAAATCTCATATGCTTTGTTAAACAACAGGCCGTTACCGCAGCCAGAGGAAATAATGATTTTGCAGGGAGTTCCCTTTGGACTTCTAACAAAAATGATAGTCAAACAGAACCCCGCATTAACTGATGAGGAAATTATGAGCATCGCTCATATAATGGTTCAGCAATGGACCAGAGAAAACTTGGAAGATATATTTTATCTGGAAGGGGAATTTCGGGATAAGTTTGTATGGCAATGGCTCGGAGAGAAAGGGCTAGTGGATGACAAGGGGATTATTTCTGTTTTATCGCCTAACAGCTTAACGCCCCCGCCCGCCGCCGGCTCGGAGATAAGAGATCCAACTATCCTGCACAACCCGGAAACGGTTTTTAGTTCAAGCAGTCTCATCCTAGAAGAAACCAGCGAGATGACAGCCGATTTAATAAGCGCTGCTTTGCAAGGTAAGCAAAATGAAGTTGAACATTTAGTTAATTATTTTGAATCTCCCACAACAAACGAAAAAGAGAAAATTGCTGTTCTCGAAGGCTTAAAAACAGATTGGGACCGCTATGCCTGGAAGGAAAAACCAATCGCCGAGCAAATCTTAGAGAATCTTACGATTCAATTAGAAAAAGATTTTAATTCTCCTTCTGTGTCACAGCGGTATAGATATGCGATTATTGATGCAGCGATACCGGGAGTCTATAGGCAGTGCGATAAACTAATCCGGCTTTTAGAGAACCTATTCTATTCCCACTTCGCTACGAGTGAACAACGGGATGAGATTATATATGAATTTGCAGATCATGTAGCTCGTTATACGCTAATAGGAGAAACGTTAATAAGATTATTTTTCTCTCCTTATGCAACTATAAGTGATAGATTCGGCGTTATTTTTAGGATACAGAGATTAATGGAGAATGACACTGATCCATGCTATCCAGAAATTTTAGCTCGCATCTGCTTTGCAGATGGCAGGGATATGAGCAACTTGTATAGAAGCCGGTATTTTTTAACCAACATGGGTATTCCATGGGAAAATCTAGGGCATTCCATTATTAGGGCTTGGAAAGATAGCCGGGCAATGAATAGTCTATGTGTTCTTGCGTTTAAACTGTACGAGAGCAGATCTATGGGGCCGATAAAAAAAGTCATAATGTCAGACTCGTCTTTCCTTAGAAAAAGCTCATTAATGAATAAAATGCAATTTCTGTTTGAAATATTGATAAGAGGCCTGTTAGAAAATACATTTGATAGCGATACTCTTTCAGATATCGCTGCATTAATAGGATATTGGTATATTGATAGCCAAGGAGCCCTGCAGCTGCCTAAAAGCATAGCAGACGCGGTTGTTGCAATGGAAATCGGAGAAATGCATGAAAACGATACCTCTCATTTATTGGCGAATTACATTATCTTGCTTACGCATATCCAGAAACTAAAGCTAAGCAGGCCGCTAAGTTATAAAGAGATGCTTGCTATTATCCAAAACAAAGGATTAAGCGAAGATGGACACCCGGAGAACATAAAACCAGAGACAATGCTTAATATACGGGGCCTGGCTTATGAAGCGTCAGTTATGAGAAAGAAGATTATACAAGTACAGAAAAAAGCCGAACAATTAGGGAAACGGATATTCGTAGTTGCAAATATGTCATATGGAGGCGTAGCAGTCGCTCCTATTATCGAAGAAATTTCAGATGAATCTTATATAGCTGGGGAACAAATTCCTGTTTGGTACACTAAAGTCGGTTCTTCAGAAAGCCACGGTGATGAATTAGTTTTATTGCCGGATTTATTTACCGCGGAGCAATTAAAACTTTTGATACAAGAGAACCCATTTATCGTAGTGGTTGACGGGAGCACTTCCATATCTTCTCCCGATAGAACTTCTCCACATATCCCCGATGCGCATAAAGGATACCGCAACTATTTTATCGTATTAAATTACGCTTTAGATGGGACTGTTAATCCCGATAATTTCTATGTTAACGCTGACTTTGTGCAAGAATTGCTTAAATCTAAAGAGGCAGAGGAGCTTATACAGAAGATAAAAAGCATTAGCCTGCCTATTCAGTTAAGAGCGCCTAGCCGGCAGTACAAATTTAGATATTGGTATAAGCGAGAGAAAGGCGCATCAGGAAAAGAGGCATTTCTATATTTTAGGGAGGGGAAAATAAGGGGAAGTTTTGCCCCGAAGCTTTCAGATGCAGAGATTGAAAAGCTAAATTCCCCTGTCTGTTTATTTATCCAATCAGCAATTCACCCGGAAGACATACCAGAAAATATTAAGAATTTTATAGGAGGCGAACATACGCCTGCTTATTTTGACGACACAAACAATTTTAATGACTTTAATTTTTGTTTTCAGAAAGGGCGCGGCGTAATAATTAACAATAAGTATAAGGATATCGCAAGAAGTGTTTTCCGAGACTTTATGAGCAGCAATGGTGAGGACGGCTCTACGCTGTCGGTCTCTGGGTCGCCAACACATGCTTCCCCGCCCGCCGCCGGATCGGCGATCGCAACCGCTATTTTCGAAAAATTCAAAACCACATTTATGGATTTTAAGAACGAAGCAGATATAGCTGATGCGCTTTATGTTTTGGAGAAATATTGCCGGGATACTATCTCGGTTAATTCCGATACAATATATCAGATACTCAATCTCGTAAATGTTTTGTTCGTGCCGCATAATCATTATGTTAAATATTCCCCTTCTTTCGGAGAACGCGAATTCATACTTTTTAAGATAGACGAGGTTAAAAAAATAAGCACTTCCGAAGGAGACATTGAAGCGTTCTATCTTTCTCAATTGATCAAAAATGACGCCGTTCATATGGGATGGTCGTTAAAAAATACCAACCACGTTTGCATTAATAAGACGCGAATTGAGCGGGAAATAAATGAAGTAAAGTCTGTTGCTGTGGCGCTCGAGGAGGGAAGGATAAGTCTTAAAGAGTCGGAAGCAGCCGAACTCTACGTTTCATTCTTTAAAAAGGCCCTGAAAGATGGCATTGAGAAGGTCGTGGAATCAGTGCTGTTCCATGAGATAGAACACGAGCGAAGAAGGCGAATGCTGCTTAGGTATAATATGTGCTCAATCGCTGATGATTGGACAGAAGAATATCTTGCCGTCTTGTTTTCTTTGGCGAATTCTTCTAATCCTTACTATGTATTAACCATTTATTTAATGACGATGTGTTGGCGTGAATGGCCTATCCCTATATTGGAGAAGCTTTCAAGCAGCAGGGATAAAAAAGGAACAATTGAGTGGCTAAAAGGGCGGCTTAATGACCAGGATATCCAAGGGCTTAGGGATGATGCGAAAGCGGCATATGAAATTACTGAAAGGGAGTGGAAAGAGTATTATGGAATTGACGAAGCAGAGGCTATGCCTGCGATTTTAGATGAATCCGTTATCAGGGATAATACACAAGTCGCAGAATCGCCGACGCAAACGCCGCCCGCCGCCGGGTCGGCGGTTGAGAACAAGGCAAGCTCGGCAATTTATTCTACTCGACCAGGCGGCATCGACTTCCGTTCCCTTCCAATCGTAACTCAGGCAGTAGCCAATTTGAGTCTGGAAATATCAAGCCCGGAATTGATACGCTTAAGCAATGCTGATCTTGATAAAGAATGGCAACAAATAGAGCGGATGAGTTTAGCGGGGATAAGGCCGTCCCCGGAGCGGATAAGAGAATACGCCCAGGCATCGGCGGCGGCGGGAGAAATTGGCCATGACCGGGATAAGATTATCCTTTGTATCTGCGATATGCTCCGCGCGGAAGAAGAATGCTGTGCTGAAACCGACCCTCTCTTAAGGGACATCCTCGTCGTGCTGGAGTCCGTAAGCCCACCGCAGCAGTTAGCTAAAGTATTCTTAGGGACAGGATAATACTTGACAGGATTTTTTTTTGGCATATACTTTATAGTGTTGATAGTTAAGAGTATTAAATATCAAGGGAGCAAAGTATGACACACGGGGAACTGGATATCTTTGCCGACCGGGTCAATGATGCCATGCAGGACATTATGAAGTCGGTTATACTCCGGCAGACCAACGCCTTTTTCAAAGGCAAGATCACTGTGCCGCAGTTTTTGGCTTTACACTTATTGGCCAAAAAAGGCGAGTCTAGGATGTCGGATTTAGCGCATCTGATGGGAGTCACTACCGCGGCCACCACCGGAGTGGTGGGTCGGTTGGTTAAATGCGGCTACGTTAAGAGGATTTATGACGCGCAGGATAGAAGGATTATCCGGATCCAGCTGACCGTTAAAGGCGCGGAACTAGCGGATAAGATTACTCAGGAACGACGCGGCATGATCATTAGTTTATTTAGCCAGATTTCCGAAAAAGAGCGCCAGGAATACTTAAAGATCCTGATGCATATTCACGAGCATCTACCGGCAGCCTCAGGAGAAAAATCGGGATGAAGAAGATCACCCTTTTCCTTATTATAGGCTTTTTGATGTTAGCCAACGGGGCTTGGGCTCAAGCGGATATTTCTCTAACCCTAGATGATGCAATAGCTTTTGCGCTGCGTGATAACCGGGATGTGCTCATTAAGGCTGAAGATGTTTCCAAGGCTCAAGCCAAGTTGAAGGAGAGCAGATCTGGCCTGTATCCTAGCCTGACCGCAACCGGCAGCTGGCAGTATTATCGGGGGTACTATTCTAAGGACCTCGGTATGAGCAGCGCTCAATTTTCTTTTAAGCAGAATATCTATACTGCCGGGAAGACCGTCAATACTATTAAAGCCAGCGAATATGGGATTGAGGTTGCGCAAGCCTTACTGGATGCGGCGAAGATTAATCTGGTCTTAAATGTGAAAAAGGCGTTTTATGCCTTGTTTATTGCCCGCGAGCTGGCCGCGGTCAACCAGGCGCTGCTGGTCAATAGTGAAAATCACCTGCAGTCGTCGCGCAAACGTTACGCCAGCGGCGAGGTACCGGAGTCGGATATTCTAGCCATCGAGGCATCTTTAACCAATCTGGAAGAGGCTTATGCCTCTGCGGTTAATCAGGTCGAAACCGGGCAAAATACCCTGCGTAATATTTTATATCTCCAAGATGATTCTTTGATTACTCCGGATGGCGAGTTGGACTATGAATTACAGGATGTTGCTTATGAGGAAGCTTTTGTCAAGGCGCTATCTAAGCGGCCGGAGCTTAAGCAATATCAGGCGCAGATCGAGGCTAATAAAAGGACAGTTGAGGCAGCCAAGGCCGGTAATCGGCCGACTATTTCAGCCTCGTGGGATTACTATAGCCGCTCCCATCAATTGGCCAGCGGGGGCAAGAACTGGAACGATAACAATACCATTGGGTTTACCGTCTCCTGGCCGATCTTTGACGGCTGGGCCACCCGGGCCAAAGTTGAGCAGGCCATCGTTGATGTTAAAGAAGCCCAGCTATTAAAGGAAAGAACTACTCAGGATATTCGCTTAGAGTTGAAGAACACCTATCTAGATCTGAAGAGTGCCTTAGCCCAGCTGGCAACAGTGGAGGCCCAAGCGCGTTTGTATAATGACCAGTACCAAATAACTCAGGATAAGTACGCTAAAGGTATAACCAGTACTCTGGATGTGGATGATGCTTTTGTGCGTTATGCAGTTTCTCTGTTCAACAAGAAAATGGCGGCCTACGATTATATCCTGGCTCAGGCAGCCTTTGATAAAGCTATCGGAGGGATGTAAGATGAGAGGATGTCGCGGAGAAGATAGAGAGGCAACAGGCTATAGGCCACAGGCTAGAGGTCATAGGCTGCAGGCGGCAAGCAGATGGGGGGTTTTCGTTGTTGTTGCCACCGTAATTTTTTCTGCGGGTTGCCAAGAACGGGTGGAGCAGAAAGGCCAAGCTCCCGAGACGATCCCGGTTAGGGCGATGAAAGTGGAATTAATGGATCTTGATGATACCTTGGATTACGTGGGGAATATCAAGGCCCAGGATGAGGTCTTGGTGTATCCGAAAGTCAGCGGAAAGATCAGTGAAAAAATTAAAGAGGAGGGTCAAGCTGTCGAGAAAGGCGAGACTTTGGCTTTCATTGATCGCGATGAAATAGGGCTTAAGTTTGAAAAGGCGCCGGTAGAAAGCCCATTATCGGGAGTGATCGCTAAAGTTTATGTGGATATCGGCGCGAATGTTTCGGTTCAGACTCCGGTGGCGATGGTGGTAAATATGGATACGGTTAAGATTAATTTGGATATTCCGGAACAGCATCTGCCGAAGGTGTCCCTGGGCCAGGAGGCGACTGTGGCGGTTGATGCCTATCCGCAAGAGCGGTTATTGGCCAAAGTCACCAAAGTTAGCCCCATAGTCAATCTGGAGAATCGGGCCGCGCCCGTGGAGATCACTCTGGATAATCCCGAACACCGTTTGAAATCCGGGATGTTCGCTAAAGTTGCGTTGAAGCTGAAGGCCCGGACCCAGGTACCGGTTATTCTGAAAGAGGCGATTATCGGCAAGATCCCGGATGCGTATGTGTTTACGGTGGAGAATGAGAAGGCCGTGATGCGCAAAGTTTCTTTGGGTATCCGTAACGGCCCGCTGTATGAAGTTACCCAAGGACTGCGCGCCGGAGATATGGTCGTAGTTATGGGTCAGCAGCGGCTGTTCGAGGGGGCAGCGGTTACCATGGAAACCGGTAACGGCAATAAAACTGGAGATTCTCAATGAAGCTTCCCGAATTCGGCGTAAGAAAACCGGTAACCAACTTAATGATCTTTTCGGCGATTATTATTTTGGCTATGTACAGTTTGACGCGTATCGGTATTGATAGCATGCCTAAGATCGAGCCGCCGGTAATTACGGTTGTCTCCGCTTATCCGGGAGCCAGCCCGGAAGACGTGGAAGTCAAAGTCACCGAGCCTTTGGAAAACCAGCTGGCTACTACCCCGGGATTAGAGAAAATAACCTCTTCTTCTTCGGAAGGCATCTCTTTAATCTCGCTGAAATTCATCTGGGGGACGAATCTTGATGCTGCTACCAATGATGTGCGCGACCGGATTGAGTTGACCAAAAGATATCTGCCGGATATCCCCGATGAGATGGATAACCCTTTTATTTATAAATTTAATACCGCTAATATCCCGATTCTTTTCTTAGGGGTTACCGCCCAGCAGTCGTATCCGGAATTATACGACTTAATTGATAAGCGCGTGGGGGATGCCTTACGTCAACTTCCGGGGGTAGGTACGGTGGAGCTTATTGGCGGTCTTGAGCGTCAAATCAATATTCTGCTTAATCGTCAGAGGCTAGAGGGATATGGATTATCAGTTCTGGATATTCAAACCGCTCTCAGACAAGAAAATGTCTCTCAACCTCTAGGTAAGCTAAAGAGCGGCTTAACCGACTATCTTATTCGTCTGCCCGGCGAGTTCGCCAGCCCCGAAGAAATCAATTCGGTCATCTTGGGCAAGCGCGACAGTAAATATGTGTATCTTAAAGATGTCGCCCAGATTGAAGACGGTTTTAAAGAGCAAACCCTGAATGTGCGCATTAGCGCTCAAAAGGGTTTACTCTTAATGATTCAGAAGCAGACCGATACCAATACTGTGGATGTGGCACGCAGGGTCAAGGCGAAGCTTAAAGAGCTGGAATCGCGGCTTCCGGCGGATGTGCAGATGCACACTATTTTTGATTCCTCGCAGGATATTATCGATTCTTTGGATTCATTGAAGTCATCGGTTTTTTTAGGAATACTGTTGGTGTTGGTGGTGGTTTGGTTTTTCCTGCGGCAGTTTTTGCCTAGTCTAATTATTGCCCTGACTATTCCTTTTTCTCTGCTGATTGCTTTTATTTATCTCTTCTTAAGCGGCAAGACTATTAATACGATCAGCCTTTCTTCGTTAGCTATTGCCGTAGGGATGGTCGTGGATAATGCCATTGTCGTCGTGGATAATGTTTATCGGAAAATCGAAAGAGGAAACCGGCCTACCGAGGCAGCTATATTCGGCGCTCAGGAGATGTTTCTGGCGATTGCCGCCTCCACTGCCACCACTGTCGTGGTATTCTTACCCATGCTTTTTATTCCGGGAGTGATTGGGATAATGTTTGGGGAGCTGGCGATAATTGTGACGGTTACTTTGATCGCCTCCTTTTTTACCGCGTCAACTTTTACCCCTATGGTAGCTTCGCGGTGGATGAAAGCCGATGATCCGGAAAAACGAGCCAAATGGTTTCAGAAATTCTATGATCTTTCCGAGAATATGTTTAAGTCCACCGAAGTCTTTTATGCCACAATGCTCGGTTGGTGCCTTAAGCATAAAAAATTGGTCATCTTCGGATTTTTAGGAGCGTTGATTGCGACTATGCTTTTGGTGCCGTTGGTAGGCAATGAGTTTTCGCCGGAAGAAGACACCGGTGACGTGCGCTTGACGATTTCTCTCCCCTTGGGTACTCGCCTGGAGGAGACTGATAAAGTCGCTCAGAGAATTGAGGCGGCGATGAAACAGGATATTCCGGAAGCTAAGTTTTTCTTTGCCCGCACCGGAACCGTCCCTGGCCGCAGCCGGGCTATGGGCCAGACTTCCGGAGAGAATATTATTACCGCGGGAGTAAAGATGGCCCCTAAAACCGAACGCAAACGTTCGGTTTGGGAGATTGCCCAGGTATTAAGAAAAAGGGTGCAAGAGATCCCCGGAGTACTAAAGATCGATATTCAAACCGGTAATCCCATCGGCCGGATGATCACCGGAATGGGGGGCAAAGCCGTACAGCTGGAGGTCGTCGGTAATTCTTTCACCGAAACCGACGCGGTGGCCCAGAAGATTAAGCGCGCTATGGAGAATATTCCCGGTGCGGTGGATGTCTCTATCTCTCGGGAATTGCATCTTCCGGAATTGATCATTGAGGTGGATAGAATTAAGGCGGCGAGCCTGGGCTTGAATATGGATATTATTGCCAATAGTCTGAAGACCTATATCGAGGGTTCCACCGCCACTAAATACCGAGAAAAAGGCGAGACTTATGATATTTACGTACGGCTGGAAGAAGACTCACGTCAGAAGATTGAGGATATCGAGAATCTGATGATTGTAGCCAGCATATCCGGCAATCAGGTAAGATTATCCAATATTGCCAAGATTACCGAGGCCGCTGGGCCGTTGGAGATCGAGCGTCAGAATCGCGAGCGGGTGGTACGAGTTGAGTGCAACACCTATAAGCGTTCCACCGGCAAGGTAGTGGAAGATTTGCGTGCGGCAATGCAGAAGATCGTCCTGCCTGCGGATATCATGGTCAACTTCGGCGGCGAGGCCGAGGAGCAGAAGAAAGCTTTCCGGGATCTGGGGCTGTTATTGATGCTGGGGGTCTGCTTAGTCTATATGATCATGGCCGCCCAGTTTGAATCGTTACTCGATCCTTTTATCGTCATGTTCGCTATACCTTTTACTTTTATCGGGGTCATTCTGGGGTTCGTTTTAACCGGGACAACCTTAAGTATCATCAGCTATTTGGGCGGGATTATGCTGGTGGGTATTGTAGTTAATAACGCTATTGTCTTAATCAGTTACATTATTATCTTGCGGGCCCGAGGGCTTTCCCTGCATGATGCGGTTACCGAGGGCGGCAAAGATCGGCTGCGCCCGATATTAATGACTACTGTCACTACTTTGGCCGGGTTGCTACCGCTGGCTTTATCGACGGGAGTAGGATCGGAGACCTGGCGGCCGCTGGGAATTACTATGTTTAGCGGGCTTACGGTTTCGACCATCATTACCTTGCTGTTTGTGCCGACACTCTACGCGGTATTTGAGACCAGATTAAAAAAGAACGGAAAGAGTAAAGCGGCCTAAAGTTTTGTGTAATGTGTAAAGTGTAATGTGTAATGCGGGTGTAATGTTTATGTGTGTAATGCAAGAATAGAGAGCCGGGTCGGGGGGGGGGCGGAATGAAGATGCTGATGGTGGTTTTTAACGAGGCGGTTGAGGCAGAGGTCATAGAGGTACTGGAGCGCTGCTGTTTGCGTAATTATACCATGCTGCCCGGGATATTCGGGAAAGGCACGACTTCAGGAACGCATTTAGGCACGGATATCTGGCCTGGCCGCAACAGCGCTTTACTGGTGGCGTGTGAAGATAAACAGGCCGTCCAGGTCATAAGCTTGGTGAAAGAATTGCGTAAAACCCTAGGCCGCGAAGGGGTCAAGGCCTTTGTTTGGAAGCTGGAGGAGTTGACTTAGGAACTAAGTAGTTTTAAAGTATTGCGACCCCCATGTCATTCTGAAGCGCCGCAGGCGCTGAAGAATCTAACTAGCTGCAGAACGAGGAGAGTGTGCCATGGTAGAACTAAAGGATTTATTACAAAGTGCTGATTGGAAAGCTGAAAAGCATGTGCCGGTGATCCAGGCTTCGGACAAGGCCAAGAAAGGCGAATGGATTAGTGTCACCGTAACCGTAGGTAAAGAAATCGCCCATCCGAATACCACCGCGCATCACATCCGTTGGATAGCCGTTTATTTTTTGCCCAAAGGGGAAAAGTTTCCTTATGAGTTGGGCAAGTTTGAGTTTAATGCTCATGGTGAATCAGTTCAAGGTGTGGATACTAGTACAATTTACACACATGCCGAGGGAACGCTGAAGTTTAAATCCGATAAGCCGGGAGCAATATTAGCTGCATCCTTTTGTAACATCCACGGCCTGTGGCAAAGCAGTAAGGAGATTGAGATAGTCTAACTCATTAAAATTCCGGGGATTAAGCTGAATTTTACGGCGGACAATCCCCGGAATTTATTCGTCATGGCTACGAAACCGCTTTCTTAAGACCACCCTTTTCCCCTTGTTTTGCCCCCTATATGAGGTAAGCTTTTAATAGTATCCGGCTGGTAAGCCACAACATAGATCACCCCAAGCATCCAAGCATAGGTATGCCCAAGACATTTAAGGCCGTATCAATCTTATTATGTTTCTGCCTTCTTTTCCAACAGGCAGGCTTTGCCCAGGTTGTTGGGGAATTGGATATTTCATCACATCTTGCCGCGTTACGCAATTCCTTAACTCCGGATAAATTCCGCCCACTGCATCTACGCTTCCTCTCTTATAGTCCAATTGACAACACATTTCAAATCTTACTAGATAAAGGAACCGCCAGCTTACCCCAGACAAAGGACGCCCCCGCTCAATCCCGGGAATTAACCCCTACTCCCCCTTCAGCCCCCGGGATTGAGCCTAATCAACCGGCTCACCGGTTAACCGGCACACCGGTTAACCAACTCCGGGACGAAGCTAAGCGATTACTCACCTACTTCCTAACCGGAATAACCCTCCCCGACGACACTTTTTGGGTAAACTTGCGCCCAGACTCGCCCGATAACATCATTGATCATTTGGTGGAGCAGACCGATATCGGCAAGGTTTTCTTAGAGGCTGATTTACAACTTAAGCGCGATACGGCGCAGTTTACCTCGCCTCAATCTCCCGAGGGCCGCCTCTACTGGGATAGACTCTATAAGAAAGCCGAAGAGCTCTACGGCACTACCCCAGCCTCAATCCCGACCATTACTAGGCCTTGGATAGTGCCCGGAGAAATCATTGTTCGAGAAACTCAAGGGGTGTCAGAGTATCAGAGTGTCAAAGCGTCAGGAGAAACTCAGGGTTTACCGGTGAACCCTGAGTTTCCCGAACAATGATTTCTCCGGGTACTA
>JBFZAQ010000219.1:0-9027 GCA_041308885.1 Candidatus Omnitrophota bacterium
GCCTGCTGAATAATATTTTCTTTTAATATTCGCTTTATCATATGTAGCGTAATTTGTACTGTCTGATGGACATATTACGCCTAATCTCTTAAGGAGTCAAGAGTTAAAACTCGGCCTGGCAGGTTAGATAGAGACTTGACTCTCCCTGGCCTTGCGTCGGCTCGTCTCCCAGGCTTTTGGCCCAATCCAAACGCAGATAGAAATTGCGATTAAACTGGAACCTTAAGCCCGCTCCCGCGCCCTTAAGAGACCGGCGGCGTTCTTCACCGGCGTTGACTTTCTTTAGCTTGCCTTCTCCCAGATCAAAGAATATTACCGGCTGAAACTGATCCCTTAACGCCATCTTAGCATAAGGCAATTTGTAGCCTTTGGGAAAGATATAGCCCGGGAAGGCCCACTCAAAATTCACCGCCACCCCGATGTCGGCGAGGAACTCGCCTTCCGGATACCCCCTGACGGAATTAAGGCCCCCCAGCTGAAGCTGTTCTGAAGAAGGCAAGGTGTGGGAAGCGGTCAGGAACTGCGAGCGGATCGAGATAAAGCTGCCCCACGCCGCCCTCTGGATACGTTTTAGGGCCTGTTCATACTTGAAGAAGAATCCGCCGGTATCCGGCCGGCTGGCCAAGGCATGATCGCGATTGGTTGCTCCCAGGCAATGATCAAGGGAAAAAGAAAACCGCGGCGCGAAAATTGTCTGCCCGCCGCCCAAGAAAGAATCGGTTTTCGCAAAGTCAAAAGCCGCGTACGGCATGCGGATCTGATCGCTGGTTACCGCGTTGCCGTTATTTCTTTTACGGATTGATTTGATATCAATGCCTAAATCCGCATAGGCCTGAAAGTCTTGCGACAGGTACATCTCCAAAGAAAGATGCGGGGTGTAGATCTGGGTAGAGCCGGTAATATCCAAATCGCTATATTCCTCGCCCAGCTTGGTAAAGAAATTGGTAAAATCGAACCCTATCCGGGTACCCTTAGTACCCAGAGGAAAAGTATAGCTCAAGAATTCTCCGGCGGAAGTCGCGCTGGCAAGCCGATTGACGGCGAAAGAATCATTGAGCCCGGAGAGGTTCGTGCTGCGGAAAGAAAAAGAAAACCTGTCTTTGCCTACCAGGCGGGTGCCTTGATTATCGTAACTAAATCCGGCATGATACGGACAGCGGTCGGCAATTTTTAAAACAATATCCGTAGATCCCGGATCTTTTCCGGGGGATAAAACCGCGGTGACGTCCAAATCCGGATTTTGATTAAGGCGCAGTAAATCCTTCTGCAGTTTAAAGATGTTTAATATCTGGTTTTTTTTAAAATGGATGAATTTGACCAACAGAGCGCCGGAAAACCATTTATTCCCCTCCACCGAAAGCTCGCCTAATCTGCCTTCGGATACTCTTATCTCTACTTCACCTTGAGTTATATCCTGTTCCGGGATATAGACATCGGTGGTAAGATAGCCCTCTTTCTTGTAGCGGTTTTTAATCGCCGCCGCGATCTGCTCAAGGTCATTAAAATCCACCTGTTGACCGATGTAAGACGCATACGCCGGATATAAATCTTCCGGCTTAAACAGGGCAACCCCGGTTACTTTGACGCTCTTGAGAGTAAAAGATAGGCCGGGGGCCGCGGGGGGCGCGGCTTTTTCTTGCGCGACCTCTATCTGCGGGGCTTTGATTTCTTTCTTCTGCGCTTCTTTTTTCTTCTGTTCGGATTCAGCCTGAAAACGGCTGCCTTGGGCCGCGGGCTGTTCTCCCGGAGACAAGTCTTGGGCTAGCGCCGGCAGCGCCGAAAGAAAAAGTAAAATAATAACCGCGAAGGAAATACGGCTACTCTTTACTAATTTACTCGGACGTGGCGGTGGAAGTTGCTTTACTGCCGACAGTAGAAAGTATGCCATATTGCGAATAGGCCATTGCGCCTTTGGAGAGAGGCTCGACGATCTGCATAAGGGCATAATTAAGATCAGCAATGAATTTCTTGGGCACAAAGATTATATCTTCCGAATGCAAAACAATATTGTTGCGCATCTCGCCTTTAAGGATCTTATTGATGTTTACCCGCTGGGCCACGGGATTCTGCAATCCTCCGGTTATCAGGACAACGCTGGAGGCAACTGAATCCCGGGTTAATCCTCCGGCCAGGGTTACCGCCTCCAGAAGAGTCCGGGCCCCGGAGACCGCATATACTCCCGGCCGGGATACTTCGCCGAGAATTATCACTTTCTGGCCGCCGATCTTGCGAATGGCTATGGATAGCTCGGGATTTTTAATAAATTCCTTTAACTTACCGGTAAGAAGATCATCCAGCTGCGGCACCGTAAGCCCGACGGCCTCGACATCTCCGACCAAGGGGAAAGACATCCGGCCATCCGGGCGGATAATCACTTCTTGATTCATATCCTCATTCTGCCAAAGGCTGACATAGAGAACATCCTCGGGGCCGATAATGTACTCGGCGCGGCCGGCGGCCGGGGCCGGTTCTTTTTTCGGCTCGGCAGGCGCGGCCTTGACGGCAAGCGTTAAAACTTCATCTGCGGTTTTAGTTTCCGGGGGGGGCTGGGAAATTACGGCCAGGGCCTTTTGAAATTCATCCTGGGCTTGTTTGTATTTACCCTGCTGATAAAGGATGTTTCCTCTTAAGTAATGCTCGCGCGCGGCCTCATCGTCTTGGGCGAAGGTGGGAGTAATCCCGCGCGCCAACACCATAATACAGCACCAAAACAAACAAAGCCCGACCTTAGACATTCTGACCCCGCAGGCTTGACCAACCACCCATAGGACCGCTTTACCAGTCATCCTGAGGAGCGAGTCCGGTTCGCCAGTCATCCTGAGGAGCGTTTTTTGCGACGAAGGATCTAGGATAGATTCTAAGATAGATTCTTCGCTCGCACTACGTGCTCGCTCAGAATGACGGAAAATTTTAATTATCATCTATCTCTACTTCTGCGGCTCAAGGTACACCTCGATCTTGCGTTTTAGTTCCTCGGCCTTCTGCTTCTCAACCGTCGATACCTGATCCGATTCCAGCGACTGAGACGCGCCGATAATGCTCTGTTGCAGCTGCGCGTTTAATCCCACTGCCTGGCCCAAATCATCAAGCATCCTCTTCTGGCGGTCTTTAGCTAAACCCAGCTCTCCCTCGAGGCTGACTGTGCGGCTCTTTAAATTGGCGATCTCTTCTTTGAGCTGGGCCGCCTCTTGCTGGCGCTGGGCGACTTCTACTTCCTTTTTGCTCAACATCTCCGAGAACTGGGCGATTTGACTCTTCAAGCTATTATACAGAAGATCAGCCTTTTCATAATGCGTCTGCTGTTTATTCAGGTCTTCTTGAGCGCTGGATCTGGCCAGCTGGGCTTGAGTCAATTTAACTTCGATGTCTCTGCGCTCGGTCTCTTTCGCGGCTAACTGCTGCATAGCCAGCTGGAGGTTCTCTTCCAGCGTGGCGATAAGATCCGTCTTCTTCTCCAGCGACTCCTCGGCGCTGCGGGCCCGGGATTTAAGCTCCGACAGTTGGGCCTCAACGGCCTTAAGCCTCTCTTGACTAACCTTAACCTGCTGCTCATTCTTTTCTAAATCAGCTACCCGCGCCTGCAAAGCACTAATTTTCTCTTGCGCCAGCGCCGCTTCTTTCTTCAGTTTATCCAGTTCAATATCCTTGCCAATCATTACTTCCGAGAGGCGTTTGATCTGCTCCTTGGCGCCGTCATAGAGAGCAGAACTGTCCAAGCTGGAATCAGAAACTGATTTTAATCGGGCAATTTGGGCAGCGTAATTATCTCTTTCCGCGCCGAGCTGCTTAACCAATTCAGCCTGCTGGGCCAAATCCCTGCGGGCTTCCTTAAGCTGTTCCTCTAAAGCCGCTCTCTGCCGGCTTAAAGCGCCGTCGCCTTCATAGCCACTCCCGCTATCCTGGACAGTTTTCTCCAGGCCGGAGATTCTCCGCTGTAAAGCTTGAGATGACTCTTTAAGAAGCCGGGCCTCTTCTTTCTTTTCATCCAACTCAAGCGAACGCTTGGCCAACTGCGAAGCGACATCATTAATTCTTGACTGCAGCCCGCTATTTAAACCGTTGAGCTGGATGATCGCCGCTTCCTGCTGAGTCAGCTTGGCTTCCTGCTGGACTTTGAGGGCTTTAATTTTAGATAGTTCAGCTTCTAAAAGTTTTATCTGGATCTCTTTGCGGGATAACGCCGCTGATACGTCATTAAGCGTGCCCTTGGCTGCCGCGGCCTCGACCGCGGGCATCACCGCCACCGCCGCAGACGGGGCTACCCGCTGGGCGCCAGCCCGCAGCTGCTGCACTTCTTGGGTTACCTTCAGCAATTCCCGGGTAGTATTTTCCAAACGATTATTCAGGCTAAAGCTGGTATTCTGCAAGGCTATTTTTTCATTATGCAGAATATCCAACTCATTATGCAATTTGGCAATCGCGGACTGCGCCGCGATAAAAGATTGACGCAGGGCCTGGGAATCCGCCAGTTGGCGTAATTCATTTTCTTTCTGCGCGAGAGATTCGTTGAGTTTTTTTATTTGCAGCGAAACACGGGAATTCTCATCCTTAAGCTGATCGCGCTCTTGGCTGGCCTGCCCGAGCCTGCCGTTTAATTGCGCGGTCAATGCCCGCTCCTGGATAAAACGCAGGCCAAAATAGGCCAGCGACGTGCCTAGCCCCAGCCCGACAATAATGCCGGAAATGATCAAGATCTTAACCACGCTCAAACGGCTGCGGTCGCGCTTAACAATCATTCTGGCCTCTTTAGGCGCTCTTGGACTCAAGGCACTCCTCGATATAAATGACCGAATTCTCGGCTAGGTTCATAATCTTGGGCTCCCGCAATTCCGCGCCCATCGCGTCAAACAATATCTTGACCGTGGGACGCAACGGTAATTTAGGGTCGGTTTTTACTACCGCGGCCACTTCTTTGGTATTTAACCGCACAAACATACCCGCCGGGAATATGCCGATCCTTTCAATCAAGACCTTGATGATCCGGGTCCCGAATACGCCTTTATTCTCCAAAATCACTTTAATCGTTTCTAACGGCGTATATTTTTTCCGGTAGGGCCGTTGATGGATCATCGCCTCATAAGTGTCGGCCAACCCCACAATCTGCGAATACTCGGAGATATTGCTGCTCTTTAATCCCTCGGGATAACCCGTCCCATTAACCCGTTCATGCTCCTGGCTGACTACCTCGAAATAACTGCGCGAAAGATTCTTGCCGAATTTTTTGAGCAGCTCAACGCCGGCTTGGGGATGCTGTTTGATCGTACTAAATTCTTCATTAGTCAAAAGGCCCGGCTTAACGGCAATATCCTGGTATTTCATCAATCCAATATCGTGGATAAACGCGGCCGTCCCTAATTCCGCGACTACTCCCCGATCATAATTAAGGCCTAAACCCATTTCAACGCACATAATAGTTACGTTCACCACATGATACGCCAGGTAGTCTTGAACAGCCGGGTAATCTACCAGCACAAAAAGCAGCAAGCCGTTGTCTGGCGTCTGCAGCAAATCCACGATCTTTTCTACCAGCCCTTTGATCTCCTCGAACAACTGTTCATTATATTCCATCTGCGGCCGGTAGACCCGCAGCGCCAAGGCTACCGCAGCCTCATATAAATCGCCGGCCGCGCGAGTACTGACCTTCTCCAGCTCTTTGCCGAAAGCGCTGTTCACGTCGATCTGGGCTTCGCGCAGAGGCGTACGGCCCGGCAGCGCAGGCTGCGGGGCGTTCTTGTTCTTTTCGTCTTTGTATTTGTCGAAGATGTTGGAGAGGTCAAACATAGTCGAGATTTATGTTATAACGGCCGTTAGTCATCCTGACCCCGAGCGCCTGCCTGCCGGCAGGCAGGAAGCGAGGGGGAAGGATCTAAGTTGCCGTTAGATTCTTCGGCCTGCGGCCTCAGAATGACAATTAAAACGAGTAACTATCTATGATTAAGCAACATCTACGGCAGCGGGGGCTGGGTATCCACCGGCGCCGGCTTTCTCTCAAAAGTAACCGGTTCGTTCTCCGGCTGAGCGGCCGCCCGTTTATCGTGCATCGGTGTTGCCGCGGGGATCTCCAGATCATCGCTGACCTTAATCACAATCTTTTTATCAATCGCTGCGGCCGCGTCGCCAAAGCCGACCAACAGCGCCAGATCGCAGATATTATTGATTCTGCGCGGTATGCCGCTGGAATAAAAATAAATCGCCTCCAGAGCGTCAGGGGCAAAGATCGGCTGGGCGGATCCGGCTACGGTGAGACGATGCTGAATATAATCCTGGGTTTCCGATTCATTAAGCGCCCCCAGGTGAAAACGCAAGGACATCCGCTGGCTGAGCTGCGGCAATTTCATCACCGCCGCTTTTAATTCCGGCTGGCCGAGCAAAATAATTGTCAACAAGAAGGCGTTATCCAGCTGAAAATTAAGCAACAGGCGCAGCTCCTCGAAAATATCTTCGTTTTCGATCGCCTGCGCCTCGTCGATCATGATGACGCTGTGTTTACCCTGATTATAGTTGGCGTATAATATCTTATGCAAAGCGTGGAAGAGATCAATTTTAGTCTGGGGGAATTCGCTGCCGCTAAATTGATGGACGATCTCCTGAAGAAACTCTATTCCCGAGAGGCGGGGATTAAGAATGAAACTGGAGAGATACTTGTGTTCCTGCTGTAACTCATGCCAAAGGACCCGGCTTAAAAGCGTTTTGCCGCTGCCATATTCCCCGGTAATCAAAGCCGCGCCTTTTCTTTCCCGGACAACATACAAAAGCCTGGCAATCGCTTCTTTATGCTGGTGGGAATAATAAAGAAAACGCGGGTCCGGCGTGTTCTCGAACGGCTTCTCCTTTAACCCCCAATAGGATTCATACATGCTCTAGTGATCCCTATACGGCGCGCGCTCCTTATTTTTCCGACTGAGTAATGATCTTCTTATTGACGCTGATAAATGAATAATCCGAAATCACTTTATCATCGTCGGTATGCAGGCTTAACACCCCGCGCATAGTCTGTATCGCCGGATCCAGCTCACATCTCCAAAAGGCGGTACCGGACTTCTCTGAGGTCTGCATAGTCTCAATGATCAAAGAGGAGTCATCCTGCACGGTGATAGTGTAGTTGGTAACCGGAAAACCTTTTTTGACGTACCCGGCACAGGAGACCTGATTATTGGTGAAGGCCAGCACATCGCTAATCTTCTTCTCTTTACCGTTGGCTGAGTTAAGCTCGATATCCCACTCGGTATTATTCAATTCTTTACGCTTACGTTCGATTAACGCGCGCTTCGCGGCTATAACTTCCTGCTTGGCCTTGTCTATTTGCGGCGCTGGCGCCGGTATCTCAACCTTAGGAGTCTCCGGAGCCGGAACCGCCGCTGCCTGAGGAACTTGCGCTGCTGCCGGAACCGCGACTGCTTGGGCCTGCTGCGTTGCGGCGTCAGCCTTTTTTTTACTCTTGCTAGCCGCCTGCGCGCTCGAAACCCCTACCGCCAAACTCATCACCACTACACCTGCTGCCAGTATTCTAACCATAGCCACTGCCTCCTTTTTTACTGCATTGTTTTCTTACCGTCCCAGGTCTGCCAAGTAAGGATGTATTTTTTGACCCAATCTACATCCTTATCTTCGGTCTTGACCAGACGCAGGAACTGCCTAAACTCTTCCATGGCCTTAGGCCTATCCGCCAGATGCTCGGCGTAAATATAACCTAAGTTATAATGCGCATAGGCATCGTCGGGATTGATATCGATAGCCTTCTCAAACTCGGCAATCGCCCGGGAATACTCCTTAGCTTGGGCATAAAATACCCCCAGATTATAATGCATGAGCCCGGTTTCCTTCTTCAGTATCTTGTTTTCCCGGGCCATTTCCGCGAACTTAGCGGGCACCGCGGAGGCCTTCTTCTCCAGCAGGCGGTTTTTCGCCAGGGCCTGCTCATAGCTCTTGCGGAAATCATTGAGCTGGCGCCGGTAAAGCTCCGCCTTGGCGTTGACGTCCAGCTTTTCTTCCTCAGCCCGCTGAATTTTTTGATCGACTTGCTTGGCCGTCCGCAATAATTCCGAATTTTCTTTCTGCAAACGGGTAATCTCTTTTCTCGTCTCAGGTACTATTTTATACTCGATCGCGGCTTTTTCAAGCGAATTCTTCAAGTTGTCTTTTTCCTGCTCTAAAAAAGTATTGGCCGACTCCAGGTCTTCCAGCTTCTGTTGTAAAATCATCACCTGGTCATTACGCGCCTGCAGGTCTTTCTGGGCGGCATCGCGTTCTTTGATGTATTGTTTATTCAATGACTCCAACTCCTGATAAGTCGCCTTATACTCCATATACTTCTTAGCCTGGGTAAGCAGGTTGTCCCGGTCGGCCTTGAGCGACTCATACTCTTTCTGCAGCTGCGCGCAGGTCAACGCCGGCTGTTCGTCCTGGGCGAAGACGCCTGCGGTAAAAAATTCCGGGGAGGCCAGACAAATTCCGATCGCTATGCTCATCGCCGGGAAGAATAAGCCGCGGGTGTTCCGGACTAAGATTGCTTCGTCGGGCTTCGCCATCCTTCTTAATACTCTTATCATTAAAAATTCCTCGCGGGTTTAAGTTCCGGGGCTTCCGGTTCGTGCTTTAGCGACGGATAGGCTTGATAAGTCTTTACATCCAGCGTTGGGCTTTCGCCCTTAACCAGGGAATAATCCTGAAATGCTTTATCCAGCTTATGCCCAAAATCCCGGTCATATCCGGTAGTCAATTCATCTCCGGAAATAATATGGGGAGTGACCAAAACCATAAGCTCGGTCCGGGTATAGGTATTGGTCCGGTCGCGGAATATATTCCCCAAAAACGGAATATTTCCCAAAAAAGGAGTCTGCGTAGAGGCCAGCCTCTTTTCTTCTTTGCTTAAACCTCCGATAAGAATACTGGTGCCGGTTTTAATCATAACTGTGGTCTCCGCGGTCGAGGTATCCAAGATAGGTATATTATTGCCGCTGGCCGCCTCTAAATAATCAATAACGCTGGAGATCTCGGGCTTTATTTTTAGAGTGACAAACCCTTCGT
>JBFZAQ010000220.1:0-5298 GCA_041308885.1 Candidatus Omnitrophota bacterium
ATCGAGGGGGTTTTCTCCCATTGTTTTGTTCCTGCCGGCCTCCTGGATGAGGTTTGGTATATGTATCGACCGGAGGAAATACGCATTGCAGGGTTGTTTACCCGCGGTCAGGCTAAATGTGTTTCAGCCAAGATGCTGGAGTGTAATCTTTATGCAATGCAGTATATTCAGCCTTCGCATGAGCAGTATCTGGCGGTGGCTACCCGGGTTTTTAATAATAGCGCCGAACTTTCCGGCCTTTTTGCCCAACTAGATGCAGCAATACAGATTCATAATGTTTCTTCTCAAGCTAATAGTGATTCTAGCCTGTCTGGTGCCTTACGGTGCTCGATTGTTCCGCTTTTAGCTATCGCCGCAGCGGCGGTATTCGGGCAGGCAGCGATTGGCTGGGTTATTGCTAATCCCTGGGTTGCCGCAGGAATTGCTCTTGTTGTAATATTGGTACTCTCTTTGGTATATCTGTATCATGTAAACAGGAATTTATTTATAGGTATGCTGCTGTTCCCGATTTTCGGGTTAACTTTGGCTCCAGCCAGCGGCTCGCAAGCTTCTTTTCCCAAGATTAATCCTGTTAAAGCTCCGGCCTGGAAGAAACTTAAAGCGCTTTATAATCGTATAAAAGGCCTGCAGATGCGCGATATGTTCGCAGCTGATCCCGGGCGTTTCTCCCGGTATTCTATTAGTTTCAATGATATGTTGGTGGATTTCTCTAAGAACCGTATTGATCAAGACGTGCTTGATGCGCTTTTGGAGTTGGTGGAACAGGTAGGCTTGAGGGAAGCGATTGAAGCCATGTTTACCGGGGCTAAGATTAACGGTGCTGAAGGCCGCGCGGTCTTACATACCGCCCTAAGGAATCAATCCGATGAACCGGTTTATGTGGACGGAAAAGATGTTATGCCAGGGGTTAGAAGAGTATTAGCCCAGGTAGAAGAGTTCTCAAGCAAAATTATTTCTGGAGAGTGGGTCGGATATACCGGCCAGATGATTACCGATATCGTGAATATCGGTATCGGCGGCAGCGACCTTGGCCCGGTGATGGTAACCGAGGCTTTAAAAGCTTACGCTGCGCGCAAAGATTTAAGGGTGCATTTTGTCTCTAATGTGGACGGAACGCATATTGCCGAGACATTGTCCGGGCTTAATCCTGAGACCACGCTTTTTATTATCGCCTCAAAGACGTTTACTACTCAGGAGACCATGGCCAATGCCAATACTGCGCGCGCCTGGTTTTTGAATCAAGCCGGGGATGCTCAGCATATCAAGAAGCATTTTGTCGCGGTCTCTACCGCTAAGAAACTGGTGGAGGAATTTGGTATTGATGCGGGTAACATGTTTGAGTTCTGGGATTGGGTGGGGGGACGCTATTCCCTCTGGTCGGCTATCGGGTTATCGATCTCTTGCTATGTAGGTTTCGATAACTTTAGAGAGCTGTTGATTGGCGCTTATGAGATGGATGTTCATTTTAGAAATACACCTTTTGAGCGCAATATCCCGGTGATCCTGGCTTTATTAGGTGTTTGGTATAATAACTTTTTTGGCGCTCAAACTCATGCCGTATTGCCTTACGATCAGCATTTGCACCGCTTGCCGGCTTATTTACAGCAAGGGGATATGGAGTCAAACGGCAAGTTTGTTGACCGCAGCGGCAATCCCGTAAATTATCAGACCGGTCCGATTATCTGGGGAGAGCCGGGGACTAACGGGCAGCATGCTTTTTATCAGTTGATCCATCAGGGGACGAAGCTTATTCCAGCGGATTTTATCGCTTGCGCGCAAAGAAGCCAGCATGAGCTGGATGCTAATTCGCAACTAAGCGCCGCTTTAGACAGGCACCACCAGTTATTTCTTTCTAACTTTTTTGCCCAGCCGGAAGCCTTGATGCGCGGTAAGAGCGCTCAGGAGGTTGCTGAAGAGCTCAACCAGGAAAATGCCAAGCGCCGCAATAGCGGTAAGTCAGAGTTGACCGCTGAGGAGATAGCTACTCTTGTTCCATTTAAAGTTTTTGAAGGTAACCGCCCGACTAACTCCATTTTGATTAATAAACTTACTCCCCGTACTTTGGGTACGTTGATTGTGATGTACGAGAATAAAATATTTGTGCAGGGAGTGATCTGGAATATTTATAGCTTCGACCAGTGGGGTGTAGAGTTAGGCAAAAAGCTGGCTAATAGTATTCTTCCTCAACTTGATTCTGAAGTTGCCGTAACCGGGCATGATTCATCTACCGCTGGATTAATTGAGGCCTATAAGCAAAAGAAGGGTAGCACAACTTCATCCGGTACTATCAAATGCTCCATCGTTCCGCTCTTAGCCATCGGCGCGTTAGTCAAATTTGGCCCGGCAGTGGTGGGTTGGGCGATAGCAAATCCCGTGATCGCTGCAGGGGTTATTTTGGTTAGTGTTATAATATTATCTAAGGTATTAGTTTCGTGGAGAAATATTCACGCACAGCGATTAGGTGGATCGGCAATGGGTAAATTATCTGATCGCTTAAGAAAATCCCCTGGTTTATTTTTTAACGCTATTTTAGAAAAGGCTTTCTCTGGTACTATTTCCCGCTTCATCGTGCCGGTATTAGCTGCCGGTGCTCTGACGGTATTCGGTTCCGGGGTTATAAAGTGCTCGATTACTGATCCGCAGCCGGTTGTTTTTTGTGCGGTGGCTGGAATTATGCTCGCGCTCGCCGGATATGCTGTTCGTAGAAAAGCAAGCGGGATTAAGACTTTCCTCTGGTTTTCCCTGATTGCGGTAATATTTTTAATCGCAAATTGCTTCGTGGAGCAAGGTATATTGCATCAGGCGGAGAGGGTTTTTGTCTTTGTGGACAATATAAAACATCTGGCAGATGCCCAGTCCTTAGCGCATATTTTCTCCCAGCCGATAGAGTTGATGGTGCTGGGATTGGATCAGTTAGTGACAGGGCTTCCCTTAGCGGGGTTACACTATAAAATAGATGCTTCTACCAAAGCTTTCGTAGCAACCGCTACAGCGGTGATCTTTTTAGGAATTGCTAGCTATATTTCCGGTTCCCGCTCGATTTCTTACCGGTCTAAATTTTTTATTCTTATCTGGTTGCTTGGCCTATCGTTTGGTAGCTTATTGCAGGCAGTGGATCTGTTTACCTATCATGGGGTACTTGACTATATTAACGGAGTTTCACCGGGAGATTATTTCGTTTACGTTGGAGATGCAGGTTGTATCGCTTTTTGTCTTTCTCTCTTCTTGCGCTCGGGCAAGAATTCAGCTGTGCCTGCGCAAAGTGCAAATGAGTATAGTGGAAAAGCTTCAGCCCGCACCCGCCCGAATAAAGTTACCCCGACCGCCGAAGAGTTTAATGCTGCTTTTAGCGGTATTCATCCTGACGAGTGGGCGCAGGTAGATTCCAGCTATAGTGCAGAAGCCGCCAAAGTGTTAGGCAGATTAAATGAACCTCAGGCTGCCGGATTTTTAGAAGCTTTAGCCTCAGCCGGGTATGTCAGGGCTCCTCCGCAAACCTTATTAGATAGTAACCCTCTCCTTAATAATATCTTTACCCGCGTATTTGGCGTAGTCTACATTGACCCGCAAGGCCAAACCTGGATCTTTATTTCCCCTGACCAATTAACGCCTAAGAACCCTGAAACGACAATTACTTTTGTTCATGAATCAGTGGAAGCCCATTTAAGAAGCATCGGCATTTCAATAGAAGATGCTCATGCCGCTGCTCAGAAAGCTCAAGCGCGGATTAGCCCGGCGGTTATTTCCACCTCACCTAAAAAGATACTTTTAGTCTATGTGGTGGATGAGAATTGCGCTTCCCTGGATTTTCCGATCGGAGTCTATGCCTTAAAGAATTATTTGGAACGCAACTATCCCGGCCGCTGTTTAGTGGAAGTAAGGGATCTGCAGTTGGATGAGATGGATAAGATTGTTGATTTTGCGCTGAGCTGGGAACCGGATATTATCGGGTTCTCTTTAATGACCTGCTGCTTGAATTCTTTTGACAAACTTAGAGCTAAACTCAACGCCGGGTTTACGGTGGCGCAGAAAAGGCCTTTAATGGTCGCCGGAAAGAATATCCCTACCTTTGCTTCTGAAGAGTTAGCCAAAAAATATCCGGAGTTGATCTATTCTCTGGGAGAAGGGGAGTTGGCCATGGGAGGGCTCCTGGAATATATCGAAGGAGCAAAAGATTTATCCGCGGTTCCTAATCTTGCGTATCTGCAGGGCTCTACGATGGTGCGCGCGCCCAGATTAATACTGAGCGATCTTTCCGTGTTGGGGGTGCTGGATTATTCCTACGCCCGGATTTACGCGGAAAGAGACGGCCATATTTGGCTGGAAACATCCAGAGGTTGTCCATGGGGATTCTGTACTTTCTGTTCGAATAAAGCTTATTGGGGCAGGATCGCCTGGAGGCAAAAGCCGGTTTGGATGATCGTCGAAGAGATGCGTTATATCACGGAGGTTTTGGGGGTCAAGAGAGTTACGCTCACTGATGAAGAGTTCTTCGGCTATGGGATGGAGGGAGTGGAGTATGCTGCGCACCTGGCGGCGGCGATTATCGAAAGCGGCATCAAGATTTCTTTTTACGCCAATGCCCGCGCGGATTCAATATTTAACGAAAAAGATAATCCGGATGATGCTCAAAAGAGAGTAGAGACAATGCGTTTGCTTAAGCAGGCCGGTTTAGAGATTGTGTACCTGGGTATTGAATCCGGCTCGGTCTCCCAGCTTAAACGTTATGGCAAGGGGATGACGGTTACTGAGGCGGAAGGGGCAATCAGGATCTGCAGAGAGCTGGGGATGGAAATGGCCATTGGCTGGATTATGCTCGAACCTTTGGTGACTAAGGCCGAGATTATGGAAAGTATCGAATTCATCAGAAGAAATAATATACTTTCTTCTTTAAGCACCCCGTTGAACCAGTTGAGATTCTATCCGGGTATTTGTTATATCAAAGCCGTCAGAAATATCGAAGCCCGCCTGGGCAGGGCGCTAATCAGCCGGACCCTTGACCTGGGACCTTTGATGTATGACACTTTAGGTTATGAGCAGGAAGCAGTAGGGGTAATCGGCAGCCTGCTGGGAACTTATCTGGAGGAAGAATATAACTTCTATTGCAGCCTTAAATGGTTTAACCGGTTTGACCCGCGCGTAGATCATCCGGAGTTCGCTTATATTAAAAAGAGCCTGGAATTATTTAAAGAATTCCAGATCGACCTTGTTTACCGTCTGGCCGGCTTATCCGATGAGGAGCTTTTGGACCAGGTTACCGCATTAAAGATCATGGTGGAAGCACTGGCCAAAAGAGAT
>JBFZAQ010000221.1:0-2765 GCA_041308885.1 Candidatus Omnitrophota bacterium
AAATATGCTCCCAATTCGCCTCATTAATTTGCTCTTGACCAAACCCGATCTCTCCATGCAAATTCAACTTCCGGTAAATCAATTCCCTACAGGCATTCCATCCGTAGTCTTCGAGGCTTGTGGGATTTGCTATTTTCTCCGGAATCAGATCCCTCCATTCTTTGCGCATTAGCGACCTCCTTTTCTACGTACTGTAACAATAAATTAAACAATCAAACCGCCAAGATCTAGAAGAAGGATAGCCGCAAAAGGTAAACTAATCCTTAAACGAATGCAAACTTTTGGTGAAGTTTTTTGGGGAATGATTATTGCGCTGACGGACCTGAATTATTGCGCGAGGCAGATTTTAAGCCAGAGGCATGGTGAAGCTAAAGGTTGATCCCCGGCCCAGTTCTGAGGTAACCCAAACTTGGCCGCCGTGGGCGTTAACGATATGCTTAACGATGGATAAACCCAGGCCTGTGCCTCCCAGTTCTCGGGAGCGGGCCTTATCCACGCGGTAAAATCTCTCAAAGATACGCGGCAGATCGTCTTCGGCAATGCCGATGCCGGTATCGGAAATAGAAATCTCTAAATTATTATCAACTCGTTTAGCCCGGATAGTTATCGCGCCGCCTTCGGGAGAATACTTTATGGCGTTATCCAGAAGATTAATCATCACCTGTGAAAATCTCGGCTCGTCAGCTATGATTTCCGGACTAGGCTGCGGGATATCGGTCTTTAAAATGATTGATTTCGCCCGGGCCTGCGGCTCAATAATCATAACCGCTTTTTTTATCAAGCCCGCCGCTTCCTGCGCCGTAAAATTCATATTCATCTTTCCGGATTCTATCTTGGACAAATCCAGCAAATCATTAATTAACGAAGCTAGTCGTTCGGCATCCTGATAGATAATCCGCACAAAATCTTGGGCATTATCTTTATCCTCCAGGGCCCCTTCCAGCAAAGTCTCGGCGTAACCTTTGATACTGGCAATGGGAGTGCGCAATTCATGGGAAACATTGGCCACAAAATCCTGCCTTACCCTTTCCAGACGACGCAACTCGGTAATATCGTGAAAAACCAGCATCGCCCCTTCCAGCCGGTTATTACGCCTGATCGGCACGCCGTTAACCTTCATAATTCTTTCTTCGGGAGTTTCGATAACTATTTCTTCCGTAGCTAAATGCTGCCGGCCGGAAATAATTCTATCGATCATATCCTTAACAGCCGTATTCCGGATTACCTCCAAGGGCTTTTTACCTTCAGGCTCGGTATCCACGGCAAAAAGCCTGCGCAAAGAAGGATTCATCAGAATTACTTTTTCTTCCTTGTCGGTAACAATAACCCCCTCAAACATGCTCGCCAAAATCAAATCCAGTCTTACTTTATCGGAACTAATCCGCTCAATCTTTTCTTTAATCTGCGCGGACATAACATTCAAAGAGCGGGCCAGATCCCCGATTTCGTCCCGTGAGTTAACGGCGGCCTGCCGGGAAAAATCTCCCCCGGCCATAGCTTGAGCCACTTGCGACATTCCGCTTAGCGGCCGCGAGACTAAAAAAGAAACGATGAAAGTCAAAAATAAACTCAGCAGCAATATACCGGCCACGCTGACCGCCGCGGCCCGGCGCACCCCAGCCTGAAGCGCTTCAATATCGCGTAAGGATACCGAAAGCCGCACGACGCCTCTGACCTTGTCGTCGCCGAAAGGAACGGCCAGATAAAGCATCTCTTTTTTTACCGTATAGCTAAAACGCCGGGATTGACCGATCCCTCCGCTTAGGGCCTCCTTGATTTCCGGCCTGTCGGCGTGGTTCTCCACGGTTAACAGCCGATCCGCATTTAAATCCGAATCACCCAAAACTTTACCGTCCAGAGCAATGATAGTGGCCCGCAAATTTAGAGCCTGCCCGATGATGATTGCCGCTTCCTGGAAATCATTCGGCCGAGCGGCGTTTTCTTGCCACAGCTCCAGATAATTCTTAGCTAAAAAAAGAGCGTGCCTGTTATTGCTAACGACGTTATTCTCAACGTGGGATTTAAGGCGGGCCGATAAATATAGATATCCGGCTGTAACAGCCAGAAACAAAACAATACCGAAAATTAGAGTCAGTTTCCAGTGAAGCCTAATCCTCATCATCCTGGAAGCGATAGCCTAAGCCCCGGACAGTCTCAATCATCGCTGCGGCCTTACCCAATTTTTCCCTTAAGCGTTTGATGTGGGTGTCGACCGTCCGGGTAAATACATTAGAATGCATATCCCAGACGTCCGAAAGCAGCCTCTCCCGGGATTGGATGCGGCCTTTTCTTTCTATTAAAGTAACTAAAAGCTTAAACTCCATAGGAGTAAGCTCTATCTCTTTGCTGTTAACCATAACCTTATGCATCGGGATATCTATGGCCAAGGCCCCGCGCTGAATAATATCCCTAGCCGGTTCTTCGGGCCGGCCTCTTCGGAGAATCGCTTTAATGCGCAGTAAAAGCTCCCGCGGGCTAAACGGTTTTACCATATAATCATCGGCGCCCAACTCTAACCCGACGATCCGATCAACCTCTTCACCTTTGGCCGTAAGCATTATGATGGGCACGCCCTTAAGCTTTATATCCTGCTTAATTGTCCGGCAGACTTCAAAGCCGTCCATTTTGGGAAGCATAATATCCAAAATGATAAGGTCTGCTCCCCGCTTCTTCAAAACCTCCAAGCCTTCTTCGCCGTCATTAGCCACCACGCACGCATAGCCGGACTTCTCGGCATTGTACTTCATTAATTTGCCTATGTGGCT
>JBFZAQ010000222.1:0-9714 GCA_041308885.1 Candidatus Omnitrophota bacterium
CAACATAAGCTTGATCAATTGCACTGTATTCAACGCCCCGGTTAAAGGATTATTGATTTCATGGGCTACTCCTCCAGCCAGCTGGCCAATCGAGGCCATTTTGGCCGACTGCACCAACTGAGCCTGGGTATTCTTCAGTTGATCAAACGCCGACTCTAACTGCTCCTGAGAGCGCTTAATGTCGCTGATGTCGCGAATTGACTCAATAGCCCCCAACACCTTGCTTTGCTTATCACGCAAGACTACCGCCTTGCCCCAGACAAATAAGCTTTTTCCCGCGACATCCGGCAGTAAAATCTCGGTAGTCAATCCATCCTTGCCTTTCTTAATAAAGGGGTAATTCTTCTCCATGTCAATATCAGAACGCAGCACTAAATCAATAAGAATAGGCCTTCGGACATGGTAAAACGGTAAGGCGTATTCATAGTCCCCTTTACCGACTATCTGAGCGGCCTTTACCCCAGTCATCTCTTCGATAGCTTTATTCCAGGCAATCACTATCCCTGCGGGGTTAATCACAAAAGTCGCATCCGGAAGAAAATTAATCATATCCTCTAAACGTTGACGTGAATCCTCGGCGACCCTTCGCGAATAATTAAGATTAATATTCAAAAAGTAAAGGCGTAAAGCAACCGCAGCCATCAAAACTAAAAGCAGGCCGATCACAGCCAGCCACGGCCAATATTGGGCGACCAGCGAGCCCGGAGTAATCCTGCCGAAATCCTTATACGGCCCCCACTTCACTACCCGTAAACATTCATGGATAGGGGTATAATTCGCAGGTACGGTCCAACCGGAATATCCCGCGTTAATCGCTGCCAGATCGTCGGACTTAATCCGTAAGAGCACTGCCATCACCGCTTCGGCAATTTCCTCGCTCGGATTCTCCAACTTAGCAAACGGCCAATTCGGGTATAAACGGGTGCTATGCCGAAATGGATAATCATCCTGGGTTTTCCCCGGGTATAAAGACAATACTTTAAATTGCTGAATATCAATCTTGCCTTCTTGAGCCAATTGCTCAAGAAACCCGGACTTAATAATACCCGCCTCAACCTGCCCATCCTGGACGGCTTGAACCACAGCGTCTCCACCTGCGCCGAAAATCAATTGCGAAAAATAACGCCGGGGATCCATGCTTTGCTCTTTAAATTCCCGCCAGACCGTTATCCAACCGCCAAAGGCATCTCCATCTACCGCCATAACCCGTTTACCCAAAAGGTCCCGGGGCTGCCGAATATCCTTACGGTCAGAGCGGAAAAATAAAACACCTCCCAGCAAAGCCTGGACCGCGCCATGGTCGCCGCGGATTTCCAAAGTAGCGATGCGTTGCGCGCCATAATATATTTCCGCTTCGACATAGATCGCCGGATTGGCGACCATAAAATCTACCGCCTTATTCTCTATTGCCCGGCCTATTCGATCATAACCTAAAGGGACTATTACAAAATCCGCTCCCGGGATATTATCGCTTAAATAACGGGCAGTGCTCTGCCAGGCAGCCAAGCAGGCTTTTTCCCCGCGCTCAGCCAACACGCCTATTTTATAAACCTTGTCGCCGCCGGCAACGGCGCCGCTTAACCGGACGCTATGGCTTTGGATCACCGCCGACGCAATAAACGCGCTGATAAGAATTCTCTGTATCCTGCTCATCTTATTCAATAATTTTATCCGCACAACGCAATACTTCCTCCGTAACAATAAGGCCTAATTTCCGGGCAGTTTTTAAATTAATCATTTTCACGCCGATTTCCGCCTTTTTAACCGGAAATTTAGCAATGCTCTCGCCCTTGATAAGCCCTAAGGCCATAAGCGCGGCCTCCTGCCCATGCTCCTCGCCGGACTCCACCACTCCGCACAATACGCCGTCTTCAATGGCAAAATCGAACATCCCCACAGTCGGCAGGCTGCAATGGGCGATGGTCCAAGCCATTACATCACTAGGGAGCATACTCGCCGCTCCTTCTTTTTCCTTAATCGTATGATACATATAGATGCAGATCGCGTCAGCATCCTGATTATACTGTTCGATACGCTCCTGCCAGGACGGGAAAGAACCGATTATCTTATACCCCAGCACCGTCAGAGGGATATCGGATTCCTGCTGCATAAAAGTAAGACTCCCCACGGAAGTGGGATCGTCGTCGCTGACTACGGCAATCTTACGCACCTGCGGTACTATCTGTTTAAGCCATTCCAATGAGGCTCCATACTGCGGCCTTTCGATAATCCCGGTTACATTATCTGCCGGAAAGCCGTAAACGGCCGGATCGGCATTGACCCCGCAAAAAACAAAATACGGCGCCTTATTCAAATATTGCTGGGCAACAAATATTTGCGCGTTATCATCCGAGGTAATCACGGCATCAGGTTTCCAGGCATCGATTTTATCGCGGGCTGATTTTCCGACGGCGGATTTGAACTCTTGGGAGGTGTTGCGTTTCGTATCCATATAAAATATCTCCAACTCCACTCCGGAACCAACCATCGCCTTTTGCACTCCGCGGGTGACAGCCTGAACCCAGGGATAAGCCTCATGATAGCTGTGCAGTAAAAGAATCTTCTTTTTCACCGGAGCAGCCGCCTGGGCAGCGTAAACACTTTGACCTAAACACGCCATTACTAATCCGACGACAACTATAAAAGCCGGACATTTGCTCATTGGCCCTCCCTGATTAGCGCTTAACTTCTCGTCCCATCCTTATAAGCAATCGCCTTTTGAATCTCCTGCAAAAGCTTATTAAAATCATAGGGTTTAGAGACATAATTCAACACCCCCAGCTGATAGGCCATCTTCATATCCGTATGGCCCAATAAACCCGACACCACAATAATCGGTATGGCTTGGGTTTCCGGGTCCTGATTTAAGATCTCGCAAACTTCCAGCCCGCCGAGTTTCGGCATCAACAGATCCAATAAGATTAAATGCGGCTTGAATAACTTAATCCGCGGGACAATTTCTTGAGCCTGCGCTACCGCCAAAACCTCAAACCCGGAAAATAATAATAACTTCTCTAGGCTGCGTAAAGCCGCCTCATCGTCATCGGCAACAAAGATCCTTTTTTTTTCCTCGCTCATGCCCCCGCAGCCCCTCCGAGCAATCTGTTAATCTGATCCACCAGCTCGCTCGCCTCGAACGGCTTGGTTAAATAAACATCCACGCCTACCTTCTGGCCGCACTCCAAATCCTCTTTTTGACCTTTGGCCGTAAGCATAATAATCGGTATATTCTTATATTTTTGATCGAACTTCAACAGCCGGGCAACCTGATACCCGTCCATGCCCGGGAGCATAACATCAAGTATAATCAAATCCGGGTGCTCGCTGCGGGCCAATTGGTACGCGATATTGCCGTCTGCCGCCACCAGGGTTTCAAACCCCAGCGCATCCAGACGCATCTTGACCATATTGACAACATCTTCTTCATCATCGACCAGCAGTATCCTTTTTTTATTTTCGCTCATCTTAGCATATCCTCCGCCAACATTGTCATATCGATCGCCAGCTGCTATTCTCAGACCATCTTTACGACCCGGCAGCAAAAACCGGGAGCGTAAAGTAAAACGTACTGCCTTTATTAATCTCGCTTTCTACCCACATCTTACCGCCGTGCTTTTCGATTATCCCTTTGGAAATCGGCAGGCCTAACCCGGTGCCTTTGACCTTCATCTGCTGGTCCACTCCGGCTACTTGATAAAATTTATCAAATACTTTATCTAGAGCCTGGCTGGGAATGCCAATACCCGTATCCGACACCCCCACCTTTACCCACTGACCATCCCGAACCGCCCCTACTGAAATTGCCCCTCCTGCTGGTGTAAATTTCAAGGCATTACCTACCAGATTAGTCAAAACCTGAGTTATCTTATCGGAATCGGCATCTACGCCGGGCAACTGTTCATCGACTTTGGCTGAAAGCGTAATACTCTTGTCCTGCGCCGGTAACCGCAATAAAGCCAGCATATCGCCAATGACTACCCGTAAATCAACTGCCTGCTTATGCATTTCCAGCTTCCCGGATTCAATACGGGCGATATCCAAAAGATCGGAAATTAATCGGCTTAAGCGCTGAATATTGCGCTTAATCAAAACCACGCAATCCGTCTGCGTCGGGTTGAGCGCTCCGGTTAGGCCATCGAACATATTCTCGGTGGCTGCTTTCATCGCCGCCAAAGGAGTGCGCAGCTCGTGAGAAACCAAAGAAACGAATTCATTCTTCATTTGGTCGATCTCGCGCTCCTTGGTTACGTCGCGCAGCACCAGGGAAATCCCCAGCGGCCGCTCCTGGACATCCTTGATAAAAACAGCTTCTAAATGAATAATCCGGGAGTCTTCACCGTGTATGCACAAGTCCTTAACCCAGGGATAGACAGCGGAATTCTTTATCTCCTCCAGGCTGGCGTTCACCTCAAACCCCCGCAAAGCCTCAATCAAATTAGCCGTGGTTAATTCCTGCCGGCCCATCTTAAGCATCTGCGCGGCTGCGGTATTAAAAATTACCGCTTCGTCTTTCTCATTCAGCAGGATAACCCCTTCGGACATCCGCTCCACCATAATCTTCATCTTGCTCTTTTCGCCGGCCAGCACAGCCTGAAGCCGTTCGATGGTAGCGGAAGCCTGGGTCGCCAGGGTATATAATAATTTAATATTGTCATCGCTATAATTAATATCGTTAAAACTGGCTACATTAAGAATACCTACGGCCCGATTCTGGGCAAATAACGGCACATCGAATGATGCCTTAATCGGCCGGACACTCTGGATGTCATCCCGGACGTCGCCTTTGATCTCGAGGAGCACCGGATTATCCGCGAGAAGCCCCATCCCGCCTAAATTACCCATTACCTTAAGCAGCTTTAACTTAATCTCCTCAATATCCTTCTTGCTTACGGGGGAAACCGCGTAAATCGATATTTTGATTTTTCTCCCCTCATCAATAAGAATCAACGAGCTAAAAACATCATACTTGATGATCTTATGCAGGCTCTCGGTAAGCAAAACCATCAAATCGTTATAGTCCAGCGAATAACCGATACGGTTACTAATGTCGTATAACAAAGACAGCTCGAATCTAGCCTGCTCTAATTCCTGATTCAACCGCAGGTTTATCTCTTTGGCATCTTCAACATCGTTCATTATTTAGTCTTAGTTGATAAAATAATTTGGAGAATATTATCCACCTCAAACGGTTTGAATAAACACCCGGCTACTTTCATGGTCTGCCCCGCTTCCTGGGCTTTCTCCGGATGGCCGGTCATCAATACCACGCTGGCGTCTTGGGCCTTTTCTTTTATCGCATCATAGACCTCTTGGCCGCTGCAATCCTTAAGCACGATATCCAGGAAAATAAGATCAAACTTATCTTGGCTGACCTTTTCCAGCGCCTCTTGCTTACCATGGGCCACCTGGTACCGGTGATTATAGGCGGTCAGCAGCCGGATAAAGAAATTCAGGACGATATCGTCATCATCGATAACCAGGATGTTAAGCGGCTTAACCGCGGCCGGCGTACCGATACTCTCAATTACCTCTTTAATCTCGTTTATGTCAAAAGGCTTGCGAATAACTCCCAAAGCGCCCTCCGACTTGGCCTGATTAAGCTGGTCTTCAACGGCATATCCGGTCATCATTACCGCCTTAACATCCGGCCTAATTTTCCGGATCTCGCGGTAGGTCTCCAAACCGCTGATCCCGGGCATTCGCACGTCGATAAACACGATATCGAACGGCCCGGGCTTCACCAGTTCAATAGCCTGATAACCGTCGGCGGCTTCATAGGCGTCCACTCCGAACAACAATAACAAGCGTTTGAAGAAGTCGCGAATAATCTTCTCGTCGTCTACGATTAGAATCTTCTTTCTTACCTCACTCATCTTAAGTCTCCTTTTTGCGCCCTAGCTCATTCCAATTTAAGCTCAAGCACCGTATTCTTATCCTGCACGGTAACCGCAGCGGCGCTAATCTCCGCCACGGTCATGCCATTAGGCAAAACCGCGCCTTTCTGCACTACTTCATCATTTATAATAGCAATAAATTGATTCTTGTCGGCCATAATTCCGCTTAAACTAAGCCCGTAAGGGTTCTTTTTGGCCGCGGAGGCCAAGGATTGAGAAAAAGGGTCCCTCTGTATTGCTATCGCCTTGCTCTTCAGCTCCAGCCGTTCATATAAAGTTGCCGCGCCGGCTTGCGTATCGGTTACCGGTAAAGCCCCGGATCGCGCCGCTTGGCGAGGCCGGAAGATAATCCTGGCCACCAAGACGATCAGAACCAACACCATAACCGTAGTAATAATAATCTCAATCCGACGATTATCTTTTACAATCATGCTTTGCCTCTTAAAGTCTTAATTCGCATTAGCTCTGCGAGTCTCAATGCAGAATATAAAGATTAATATAAAGGCTGACCTCTAACCGCCGCCCCGCCTCTTGGGCATTCTTGGTAATGCTTAACTTTTCCACGCTGATATATGCCGGCAAGGCATCATTCAATGCCGCCAAATAATCCTCCAGGGCTTCAAAGCCGCCGCGCATTTCCAGGCTTAACCCCACCTTTTGCAGTGTTTTATCCTCGATACTTACCTTATTCATCTTGTCGTCGAGGAAAAATGTCTTGGGCTCCGGCTTCATACTGATTAATTCCAGGCCCGCCCGCGCGGCATATTCGGATAAAAGCCGTAAAGGCTCCTCTTCCTTTGCGGGGAAACGCCGGTCGAGATCTTTGAGCCTGCGCTCCAAAGACTCAACCAAGGCTTGGTCCTGCACAGCGCCTTGGGCGTAAGCCATAACCCGAGAAATCGCCCGCTCGGCTTCGACAAGCTGCCTACGCAGCTGCCGAGTCTTTCTTACTGCGGGCAGATAAAATCCTCCTAAACCCACACCGCAGGCTAAGACTGTAACCGCAATGCGAATCAGCATTATCCGGCTCAATCCCAAATTCTTTCTACCCGGGCTCATGAACCAACTCACAGCGCACCTCAAAATTAAGCCGGCCGGTTTGGAGCGCGGAAACTATAAGGCCAGCTTCGTTAATATAATCCGATTCTTCCAAACCCTGCATAAAGTCCGACAAAATCATCTGCTGCCCGTCACCGGCCGCAAAAACACTCCCCTTTAATACCAAAATGCGGCCGGCCTGATCAAAAAATAACTCCGAAAGGGCGATTTGCGCCGGGACTAAAGAGCTGACTGCCCTTAAAAGCCCGTGCGCGGGCAGATGATTAGCCCGTATAAGACTACCGGCGTCCTCGCGGCGTTTGATCTTATCGGCAATAGTATTGACGGAATCCAGCGAGTACAGCCGCGTCTGGGCGGCATTATATTTAGCCGCCATTGTCCAGAAACCAAGCTGAGCCCGAATGATCATAAATAACCCGGCCAACGCCAACAACGCAACTCCCGCCGCACCCGCCGTCTTAAACAAAGCCCGGCTCTTTCTTTCGCTAAACTCTCGCGGCAAAAAATTGATCCCGGGGAAACTTTGAGTGGCAGCGGCCAGGCAATCAGCCCACTCACCCTGATGCGACTGAATGTATTCCTGCTGGAAATATCCGGTATCGCAGGCGGTGCCTAAACTCATTGCCGATACCGGCACCGACAATTCTTTAGCCAAATAGGTATGCAAATTTTTGACTTGGGCCGAAGCGCCCGCAATAAATAAGCACCCCACATCTTCGGGAAAGTAATGCGAGGCAAAATAAGCAAAGGAAGATTTGATATCGCGCACGGCGTTCTCCAACACCGGCCGCAACATAGACAACACCTGGGCCTGGGCGATTGTCTTACCGGCGATTACGACGCTTGTTAGCGGAATACCAAAATTCATTTTTATCTCCTCGGCTTGGGCGGCGGATAATTCCACTTTCCCCTTATCGGACAGAACCGAGCCGATTAACGATAAAGCCAGCTTTTCAGCGCAAAACCCCAGCCGGCGCACGAAATATAAACCGTGGCCGCGGTACATACATAGAGTCGAACCTTTATGCCCAATATCCAAAACTGCGTAAGCGCCCTGGAAAGAAGCCTCGTTTTTAAAGACTGCCGGGTAGGTAAATGGCCCGCTGGTGATTTTTAACAAAGTAAGCTTTAATTTTTCGACGAACTCTTCAATGCCGTCAATAACCTCATTTTTTACCGCTACTGCCATAACCCCGAGTTTCTTAACCTGCTGGTCATCCAGGGAATCCTGAACCTTCAGCCAGGAGATATTCGCTTGCTCAACCGGAAAGTGCAGGTCTTCTTTGATTTGCCATTTAACCGCCTCTTGCACTTCCGCCTCAGGCATGACCGGTAAAGTAATATATTTAATTTCCACGGATTCAATCTGAGAGATAGTTACGATCACTTTTTTCGCGGCCACGGCGTGTTTCTTCAAAAATTCCCAGACAAAATCTACCGCCAGCTCAGCGCTATCCCGACGCAGCGCTTGAACTTCCTTCTGCTCATAAGCCAGAATTTTAATGCCGGTGCCCGGATAAGCCACATGCATAAGCTTGGTCGAGTAACTGCCTAGGTCAATAATTAAGACTTCTTTTTTATAAGCCATCTCTAATCACGTAAATAGTGGAGTCCTGTGTAATGTGTAAAGTGTAATGTTTAATGTGGGTGTAATGGTTTATCGTGTAATGGAAAAAATACGATAATAATTTCCACCTTTGCCTAACACATTATTTTGCATTAAACCAGCATTACACATTACACATTTAACATTACACAAAAGTTATTGCACACCTGCGCTAATTATTGGTACTTCGGTACTGCGACCGCCGAAGTCAGCTCGGCATATCCCTGCCAATCGCTAAACGCGCCGGTTCCGGTCTTGGCGGTTACCGCTAACTGAACCCGCCGGACATCAGCCGGATTGAGGGTTGCGGTTCCACTGCTGTCATAGTAAGAAAATATTTTGTTGTTTGAACCGCTTAAACTCATTGCGCCGGATAAATAATAAACCAGCTTAACCTGCGAACCTGCGCCGACCGTCCGGCAGATAGTATTGGAGGCAGGATCCCAACGGTAGCGAATAGAATATCCATCTTGATTAATAAAAGTAATATCATTATCGGCCAGGGAAGTTATCTGCCGGCTAAAACGTAACCCCTTAGCCTGGGCGTCGCCATCAATTAAGATGTTTAAAGCATCTTGGGCCAACATATCCGCGCCCAGCTTATTAGGCAGGTAAATCCCCGCTTGCACCGCATGCGCCATAATATATGACCCCGTCAGCGAAAAAACACCAATGATCGCCATGGTCATAACGAGTTCAATCAGAGTAAAGGCCCTTCTGCTCATTATATCCCGTAACTTAAGCTATTTGCCCGATAGGTAATTAAAGTTACTAGAGAATCGGGCTGGCCGCTCTTACGTATCTCTACCGAAATCTGCTTTAAGCTTTCCGCGCTCAAAGCGCTCCCCGCAGCGTAAGTCACCGTACGCACCATATCGTAACCCGAGCTTTCATAATTAGCCGTGCTGGCGCTGGATATACCGGTAAAGCTCAGGGCATTAACTCTCTCCATCTCCAGCCGGGCTAAATTCACAGCCAAGACACTGTCCTCAAGGGCAAAAGCGCTGACAATATATTGGCTCACCGTCAATGATAGTGGTACGGCCACAATAGCCACCACCACAATAGCCATCACCAGCTCAATAAGGGTAAAACCGCTTGTCCGGTTAAGGAGTAAGCGCCGGCTGAATTTCTTCATAATCAACCACCTTGGCG
>JBFZAQ010000223.1:0-14608 GCA_041308885.1 Candidatus Omnitrophota bacterium
TGAGAAAAGTCGTGCCTAAGAAAGGCAAGGGGTTGGAAATCGGCGTTGGCACCGGCAGGTTTGCTCATAGCCTAGGCATACAATACGGGGTTGATCCTTCTGAAAACATGCTTCAGATTGCCCGAAGGAGAAAGATAGATGTGCGCAAGGCAAGAGGAGAAAGATTACCGTTTGATAGCTCATTTTTTGAGTATGTCGTTATAATTATTGCTTTATGTTTTGTAAAGGACCCTGTGAAGGTGTTGATAGAGGCAAAACGGGTCTTAAAAAATGGCGGCAAGATTATTATCGGAATTATTGATAAAGATAGCTTCTTAGGCAGGTTTTATCAGGGTAAAAACAGCGTGTTTTATAGAGAAGCACGTTTTTTTAGCGTAAAAGACCTTACTGGCCTGCTGAAGATGGCAGGGTTTAGCAGGATTTCATATTATCAAACGATATACAAATTACCGGATGAAATTAATTTAATTCAACAGGTCAGGAAAGGATATGGCAGGGGTGGATTTGTGGTGATTAGCGCGCATATTAGAGAAGGCCCAGACTCTTTACGGTGATATTCTTGTGAATTATCTGCAGGGCGGTTGATTAGAAATATCAGATGAGGCATACTAAGCCGATTGCGAAGATAAGAGTTATGACGTATAACGTTCATAGCTGCCGGGGGTTAGATGGAAGAGTGCTGCCTGAACGGATTGCCCGGGTCATTGAGCAGTTCAACCCGGATTTGATCGCCTTGCAGGAACTTGATGTAAACCGAAGATGGAGCCGAAGGATGGATCAGCCCCGCTTGATCGCGCAATATCTTCGCCTGCGTTGTCATTTCCAGCCTTGCATTACTATCGCGGAAGAACACTATGGCATTGCGGTTTTGAGCCGCTATCCTTTTGAAATCAAGAAATCGGTGGCATTACTGAGTTGTCCGCAAAGGGGGGTAGCGGGGAAAATTTGCACTCCTTTATTTAAATATTTATTTGAACCACGCTATGCCATATGGATTTCGGTTGTGGTTGGAGGAGTGGAGATCTATTTTGTTAATACTCATCTTAGTTTGCGGCCTGGTGAGCGGCTGGAACAAGTCAAAAGTCTTTTAGGGCGGGAATGGTTAAATATGGATTCGCATAAAGGCCCAACCATTGTCTGTGGTGATTTTAATGAAGGTTCTAATTTTCAAGGGTATCAGTTGTTTAAGAAAGCCTTTGATGAAGTTAAATCTTTTATAAAGCAGAAAAGTTCGAAAAAAACAGTATTTAGCTATTTATCCCTTTTTGAAGTAGATCACATTTTTTTTAATCGCAGCCTTAGCGTTGAATCCGTCAGCGTTCCCCGCACGCCTTTAACAAGGATTGCCTCCGATCATCTGCCGGTTATTGCGGATTTTTCTCTTTATGGAGGAGATGTGTAATGGGAATATTCCCTTTATTGATTCTGGCTTTTCAGATTTACATTGTCTTTACGGTTGTCGTGCTCTTGCTGGATAATCGGGAGCCGTCGGAGACTTTTGCCTGGATTTTTATTTTTATCCTTTTGCCGGGATTAGGTTTTGTTTTTTATCTGTTTACAGGCCGCAATCGGGAAAGAAACTACGACCATAAAAGAAAACTGCCACAATATATCGCAAAAAATATCGTTGTCTTATTCAAGCCGATTGATGAAGTCCAAGAAGGGCTTATCAAAGTGATGCTTGGCCGAGCGAAACTGCATAACGATGATTTGATGACGCTGCTATACCGTAATTCTAAAGCGCTTTTAACTGCGAATAATAAGGTTAAGGTTTATCACCGCGGGCAAGACAAATTTGACGATTTATTGAGGGATATCAATGAGGCGAAAGATTTTATCCATCTGCAATATTTTATCTGGGATTCCAACGATGTTTTAGGGCAAAAATTGAAAACTCTGCTCATTGAAAAAGCCCGGCAAGGGGTAGAGATCAAAATACTTTACGATTATTCCGGCTGTTTTATGCGGTTAAAGCGCGGCTATATCCGTTCACTGCGTAAAGCCGGCATCCTTATTTATCCATTTTTTAATTACCTCTCCTTTTTTAAAACGCACACCTTTAATTATCGAAACCATCGCAAGATAGCCGTGATCGACGGTAGAACTGCTTATATGGGCGGCATGAATGTGGGCCAGGAATATATTGACGGAGGAAAGAAATACAAATCCTGGCGGGATACGCATATGAGATTTGAAGGGGATGCTGTTAATATGCTTCAGGCGGTTTTTGCGATTGATTGGTATAATACCGTGCCCAAAGAAGATATTTTTGAAAGGAAATATTTCCCGGCGATTCCTGAAAAAATTGAATTAGCCGGAAACCTCCCGATCCAATTCCCGACATCGGGATATGATTCTCCCTGGCCGGCGATCATGCACTTGTATTTTTCGTTAATCACTATGGCCCGAAAGAATATTTATATTGTCTCGCCTTATTTTATTCCTGACTCAAGTTTATTGGTGGCCCTGAAGACGGCGGCGATGCGGGGCGTCAAGGTGACCGTGTTAATGGCGGGAGTTTATGATAATCCGATACCTTATTGGGCTGCTTTCTCTTATTTTGAAGAACTGTTGAAGTCGGGCGTGCGGATTTTTCATTATCAAAAAGGGTTTATGCATGCCAAGATTTTATCTTGCGATGGACGCATATGCTCCATGGGAACGGCCAACTTTGACATTAGAAGTTTGAAGTTAAACTACGAAGTCAATGCGGTGTTTTATGATGAGCAATTAACTTTGGAGACAGATCAGCAGATCGCCAAAGACTTGGAGGGCGCAACGGAAGTCACCGCGGAGAGTTTTAATCAAATTTCATTATTACTCCGTCTCAGGAATTCCCTTATGCGGCTTTCTTCGGGGTTGCTTTAGGCTGAGGGACATCCTTCGACGCCAGGCTTTATATGTGGCACCTCTACATAATCCGCTGTTCAGACTCTTCACTCTATACCGGCGTGACAACTGACGTTTCACGGCGAGTAATAGCACATAATCGAAAGTCAGGCGGCAGGTACACTCGTACCCGCACTCCGGTGGCTTTAGTCTATCAAGAATCTTATCCGACCCAATCACGCGCATTAAAACGCGAAGCGCAGATTAAGCGTTGGTCCCGTGCCAGAAAACTAGTCCAGATTAAATGCAACATTCAAGAATTTGATAATTTAGCCAAGTCTAGAGACTAATATTTGTTTTAAATCGTTTACTCGGCCGGCATATGGGATTATACCCAGGTACAATTGATTCCGTACGAGATGCCACTATAATATCGGAATAAGACTTTAAGTTTAGGAGCTTGAACAGAATCCAGAAGCAAAACATTGCGCAACACGAAAGTAAAGGAGGCAAAAGAATGAAGATGCTCTATGCGCTAGGTGCAACTCTATTTTTGACGAAACAATTTCTATGCCCAGTATACGCGATAGAGATTTGTGAGCCGCGGGATTATTATAGTCTTGCAAACTCCAGCAAGTGCAGTATAAGCGAAAATAAGGCAGGTGATAAAGAAGACGCCAATACGCTTGTGCTGGAGCTTTTAAAAAACTATCCCTATGAGCAGAGGGATGCGTTTATTCAAGTGTTGCAAAGAAAAATCGAGCTTTTAGAAACTAATATAACGCGCCGACAAGGCCTGGGGGCGACAGAAAAAGCTCAGGCTGACATCAGCACGCTTGAATACGCAAAACAAGATCTTTCCCGGCAGCTGGTGATGGTAAATGCCGCTACCCGAGATAATTGGATCAGCGTAAGAGACCGTGCGCGTAAGGCGCTCGAAGAAGCCGCGAAAAGACTGCGTGACGTTAAGTAAGCCGGGGTGTTTCGTTTACTGTGAGCCATGATCTCGCGGATTTAGCGTTGGCTCCGGGTCAAGAAACTCGTTAATGATTCCGCAAAATTTATCTAAAATCAAATTCTTTGTAATGGCAATGTCTGTTTTAACCGCGGCCGCTTCTAACAGCGTGGTTAACGCGGAGAATAGCGTATCTGTCCTTTCGGAACATGAGATAACCACGCTGCGCAAAGAGGCGGTCGTAATAGCCCAAAGAGGCGACATACCGGCAGGGCTTAGCGAGTTGGAGAAACTCTATAATCAGGCAAGAGATAATACTGCGGTGATCGCCGACTATATCGTAGTTTTAGTTTGGGATGAAAACTGGCCTAAGGCAGTTGCGGTATATGAGGAAAACGCAGAAAAAGATCTGCCGCTTTATGTGTTACCTGAAGTAGCTAAGGCATACAGCCGCACTTTGCTGCCGAATCAAGGCCTTGAATTGTACGAAAAATATTTAAACGCGTATCCGGATGACTTTAACTCTCAGTCCGGTATCGTGCGAATTTTGATCCATCTGCGCGCGTATGCGCGAGCCCAACAATATATTGATAGATTAATTACTAAACATCCGCAGAACATTGAGTTTTATCTGCTTAAATCTGACCTTTTTATCGTTCAGAATAGATTACCTGCGGCTCAGGATGTATTAAATCAGGCTCTGGACGTTGACCCTGAGAATCTTGCGGTTCAGGCGAACCTTGCGCAGGTATATCTATGGCGCGGCTGGCCGCGAATGGCTTTAGCGCTTTTTACCAAGCTTTACGAAATAACTACCGATAATGTATTGATCAATAATGGTTATGCGAACGCTTTGAATGCCGTTATGTATAAAAAAAAAGCTAGAGAGATTATTGCCGAGCTGCATATGGCGCGGCCAGAGATAGCGAATTATGCGCGGACTAAACGCGAATTTGCGGTTGAGGATATGCCCGGATTGCGCTCGAGTATCCGTTACGGCCATGAAACGCGGGGCGAAGATGAAGTTTTAATAACAACGCGTTTTGATTATCCCGTCGCGAATTGCCATCAATTTTTCACCAGTTTTGTACGTAGGATGATCACCCAAAGTGAGGTCAAAAATGATATTTTGCATAAGCTATATCTGGGCGACCAGTGGCAGCCGGATGAACGATGGCTATTGATCGGCGCGGTATCTGATAACGCGAGTAACACGCCTGAGCTGGGGGGCATGGGGCAAATTGTGCACACACCGGATGATTATTGGAGCGGAAGTTTTTTCTTTGAATCCGGGATTACAGATGTTCCACTGCGTTCCCACAACGAAGGAACGAGTGTGGATGAATACCGGGTGTCCCTGGCTTTTCGGCCGAGCGATCTATTTAATTCAAAGGCAGGAGTTGATTTTCAGGAATTCTCGGATGGCAACAGGAACAAATCTTATTTTTGGAATACGGATTCGTTTATAATCGCGCGAGAAAAATGGTCATTGCGCGTAGGTAGCGAGACATATTATTCGACTTTTTCGAAACAAGATGTGAGTTATTTTGCGCCCAGAAGCCGGTTTTCTTGGTATCTGATCCCCAGGCTTGAGCATTTATGGTTTAGGAAATCCGGCCGGGCTTTTGTTGAGCGTTATTATGCCGGCGGGGGGCAAGTTTGGCAAAATGATTTTAGTGCGAAAACCGTAGGTTTTGCCCGCTATGAACAGGAGCATACGATTACGGATACTTTAAGCGTAGTCCTGGGAGCGGCATACTATTTGAATAATTATGATGGGGCGTTTTCAACGCGCCTGAACGCTGATGCGGCAATCCGCATTAGTTTTTAAAGAAATCCGCGCAACATATTATGCAAATTATTTATAATTTTGTGTTTTGGTATCCTTTATTAATGGCACTTGTGTTGATTGCCGGAGGCTTGGTATATCATTTTTTCCGGGAGCGCCGTCAGGCAGATATCGATCATTTGCCTTCCACACCGCTGGTTTCCATCCTTGTCCCCTGCCACAATGAAGAACGCTGTGTTGAAGAGACAATCAACAGCCTTAAGTATATCGACTATCCTGCTCTCGAGATTATCGCCATAGATGACGGTTCCACGGATCAGACAGCTCAGGTTCTAAGAAAGATTCAGGGCGCAAATCAGCGCCTGCGGGTTATAACGCTCTTAACCAATCAGGGGAAAGGGACCGCATTGACCATTGGGTCGCTGGCAGCCCGCGGGCAATTTCTGGTGTGCATTGACGCGGATGTGGTGCTTGACCCCAAAACAGTACGCTATTTTATCTGGCATTTCCTGAATTTTCCGCGCTGCGGGGCAATTACCGGTAATCCGCGCGTGCGCAATCGTACTAGTATAATCGGCAAGATCCAAGTGGGAGAATTCTCATCCATCGTAGGAATGATTAAGCGTTGCCAGCGGGTATTGGGAAAGATTTTTACGGTTTCCGGCGTTATCGCCGCGTTCAGAAAAAGCGCGGTTGTTTCCGTGGGGTTTTGGAGTAATGACATGCTCACGGAAGATATCGATATCAGTTGGAAATTGCAATTGCGTTTCTGGAATATCCATTATGAACCGCGGGCGCTCGGGTGGATTCTTATGCCGGAAACTTTACAGGGTTTATGGCGGCAGAGGCTGCGCTGGTCGCAAGGAGGAGCAGAAGTGCTGCGCAAATATGCCCTGGCTTTGATCGATTGGAAAGAACGAAGGTTTTGGCCTGTTTTTATAGAATACGCAACCAGTATTGTCTGGGCGTATATGTTTTTTTTGACGATAGGGATGTTTTTCCTGGGTTTATTCATTGCCCTTCCTGTGGACATAAGAGTGAAGTCTATAATTCCCGGGTGGACGGGTATTATTCTGGCCATAGTGTGTTTATCGCAAGTTGGCATTGGTTTATTGGTTGACAACCGTTTCGAGCGCGGGATTTACAAGATGTTCTTCTGGCTGATCTGGTATCCTGTGGCGTATTGGCTGATCAATGCGCTGGTTACGGTCGTCGGTTTTCCTATGGCCATGCTAAAAAAACGGAATGTTTTGGCAGTCTGGGAGAGCCCGGACCGCGGTTTTTGAAACCTTGGACAAAAATGCAGAAAAAGCGCGCGGAAAACCCTTTAATTATTAACCGGCCCGAAGCAATGGGCGCGTTTCGCAAAGGAGCTGAGTTGACAATTCAGACAATCAGCTGGGCGATTTGGTTTGTTTTTTTGCGCCCACTTGTGCTGATATTCTTATGGTATATCGGTATCCGAGCTTTGTATAACAATATGTTCTACCTTAAAGGTTATAAAACCGTGGTCGACCATGGACTGCTGTTCTTTTCCATTATTTTTGGCGTATACCTGATTGTTCGTGGCTGGAATCTTTATAATTTTATTCGGTTTAATAAACATGAACGGCGCAAAGATATACTCTACGTGAGCGACAAAGAATTAGAGGATTTTTTTAAGCTTTCTTCGGGAAGCGTACGCGATATTCATGGCTGGGATGAAATCACGGTTTCTTTTCAGGCAGATCACAAGGTAGTTTTCGAAAACGTAAGAAATAATGGTCGTGCTAGTTTAACCGGAGAGTTTTATCTTTCCAAAAAAGGAGCGTTGACATGGAAGTGAAAAAAATAAGTCTGGTTCGAGTGGGGGGGTTATTTATCATTTTCTTATTTTCCGGGTTAGCTCAAGCAATGGCTATCCCGCTCTTAGATTCAATCAACAACCACTATTACGAAGCAATTCCTGTAGCAATCGACTGGAATCAGGCGAAAACAAATGCGGAAAATTCCCTGTTCCTGGATATGCGCGGTCATTTGGCCACCTTGACCAGCGCGCAGGAGAATCTCTGGGTTTGGGAAAATCTTGGCCAGCCGTACCGTTATTATTTAGGCGCAACCGATGTCGAGCAGGATGGCGTTTGGAAGTGGGTTACCGGCGAGCCGTGGATTTATACCAACTGGAAGACAGGCGAGCCGAATAATTTATGGGTTTCCGAGGAAGCCCTTACTTTTTGGGATGATAATACCTGGAATGATCTTCCGATGTCGGCGGATTACTGGGATGATGGTGTGCCGTATATACACGGGTATATCGTAGAATACGATTTAAATGCTGTGCCTGAGCCTGCGGCCGCAGTGCTTTTTAGCCACGGAATAGCGGCAGTCATAATTTTTTCGCGGCGTTTCAGGAAAACAAAACGCCCGGCAGGAGAATAGTCCTATGTCTTCGAAAAATAAGAAAATTTTTATCGTCGATGACGACAGTTCGGTTTGCCTCGCGCTTAAAACTCTATTAATGACTTTTGATTTTGATGTGCAAACATTTAATTCTGCCGAAAGTTTTTTTGCTGCCGTGCCTAATGGCGAACCTGGATGTCTGGTCCTGGATATTCATATGCCGGGAATAGACGGGTGGACCATGCAGCAAAAAATTCTTGATTCGGGGTCGAAACGCCCGGTTATTTTTATTTCTGCCGAGAAGGAGGAAAATGCCGCTAACCGGGCTTTGAAAGTAGGCGCGGTGGGGTTCTTGCAAAAGCCCGTTGACGGCCAGACGTTGGTTGATCTGGTCAATGCTTTCTCAGAAAAAAATGCTGGCACGGTTAAACAGTAGGGCGTATAATATGGACTTAAGGGCAGGGAATTCACAAACGACTATGAAGCAAGAAAAGAAAGTAATTGCCGAACAAAGGCGCAGGAGCCGGATTCTTAAGAAAATACCTGTCAGGGTAAAAGCCGGCGAACCAAAAAAAACGCCGGACGTATTGTTGAAAGCAGCTACCCTTAACAATCTTAAAGAGACGATCCGTCAGCAAACAAATAAGATAAAGGTTAGAAACGGGCAATTAAGGCAAGGGGCTGACCGGGAAAAAATCGCGGATTTAAAGATTGAGGAGCAGCGCGAAGAGCTTTTGCATGTGACCAGAGTGGGAAAGCTCGCGGAGTTCGTCTCGTCTTTGGCGCATGAAATCAGCCAGCCTTTGACAGCCATTCTTTCGTATGCCCAAGCCGCTCAGCGTATGTTCGCCGGCAGGGAACCCGCCCTGCAAGAGATTTTGCAATACATTATTAATGATAATCAGCGGGCTACGGAGGTTATTCGCCGGTTGCGGCTGCTCTTAAAAAAGAGCCACCCGGTTTTTGAGCCTATTGATATCAGCGCTCTTATTAACGATACGATTGCGCTTATTATGGCTCATATCACTGTTAGGAATAAAGTCGTCAAATTAAAACTGGAGAGCGATCTTCCCTTTATCCAAGGTGATCGCATACAGCTGCAACAGGTGCTCTTGAACCTCATCAGTAACAGCTTGGAAGCAATGGATGAGAACAGCGATTCGCGTGAGTTGTTTATCAGGACAGCCCGTAAAGATGGCGAGACAATTATAGTGGAGGTCAAGGATTCGGGATGCGGCATCCCCGCGGAAAATATGAAAAAGCTGTTTGTCCACTTTTTTACCAGTAAACCGGACGGTTTAGGTATGGGCTTGTCGATCAGCCGCTCCATTGTTGAGGCCCATGGCGGCCGCTTGGAGGCTAGGAATAATCCTGATTGTGGCGCAACTTTTTCATTCACTATTCCCGTCAATAGGAAGAATGCTTAATGAAAAGGAATAGGGCCATTATTTATGTCGTTGATGATGATGCCTCGGTGTGCAGGGCGCTGGCTTTATTGCTAAAATCGCGCGGGTTTAAGGTTGAAACGTTTACCCGGGCTAAAGATTTTTTAGTTTTTAAGCATCCTAAGGTCCCTTCGTGTTTGATGCTTGACATCCGCCTGCCGGATATCAACGGGCTTATGCTTCAGGAAAAGATGGCACAGCAAGGCATTAGCATACCAATAATCTTTATTACGGGGTACGGAGATGTTACTAAGAGCGTAAAAGCCATAAAAGCCGGCGCCATAGACTTTTTTCTTAAACCCTTTACTGCGCCAAAACTTTTTGATGCCATTGCGCTTGCCATGGCGAAAAGCAAAGCCGTCATTAAGAAGCAAAATGAAACAGCGAAAATCTGGCGAAATATCAGGACACTCTCTCCCAGAGAACTCGAAGTTTTCCGTTTAGTGGCCAGCGGGATGCTGAGTAAGCAAATTGCTTTTAAGCGGGGAACGGCCCTTCAGACGATTAAGGTTCACCGCGGTCGGGTTATGCAAAAGATGCAAGCCAAAACCGTTACCGAGCTCATCCGCTTCGCCCAACAAGCGGGCATTATTCCTTCCCGGGACTGATCACTTCTAAAGCACTTTCAAGATTACCTTCATCGGCACACCGCTAAAATCCGCTGTTATACCTCAGTACAATTGATTTAATTTCGGCATATCCCTATACTGCGTTTAGAATGGTTGGCATTCATTGTTTAACATAAAAAGGAGTTGGATATAAAAGGCCCAATCCTTATTTTCCTCTTGCTGATGCTATGCGGATGTAGTCTAGTCTTTCAAAACTTTGACTACGGCGAGCATAAGGATAAGGTTTTAACGTACGGGATGTCTAAAGAAGAGGTACTAGCCAAGATTGGCGAGCCGCAAAAAATGAGTACGATGGGAATAGATGGCCAAATATATGAAGTTTGGGAGTATGCGGATGATAATCCTTCGCTGGATGATAAGATTAGGCCGCTGGGTATTATTTATTCAAAGGTATTTTTTCTCGATGGCAAATTAATGCAGCGCGATAAAGATCGGGTTTATTCTCAACCGTCATTTGAGTTCCTTGAGTCGGTTAATGCTAGAAGCGGTGTCGAGAATAATAATGTTACGGGAAAAAATACTCTTGAACAGTATAAATAACGATCCTTAAAAGGACGGCTACTGTGGCCAATACTATGCTTAACGAAAAAGAGCTCTACGAGCGCATACGCAAAGAAGGCAGCGCGATAACGGAGGATATCTGGGAGTTTGTCAATCATCGCGTTAACGATAATACCGCTGCGATAATACATATTTGTCAACGTTGGATCGAAAGTAAAGAGGCTATGCCGGCTCAAGAAGCAACCAGGATGCTGGCCTGGACCAAGGACATAAAAAATACTATCAGCGCGATAACCACGCCTTCAAAAGAAAGTCCTTTTTTTCCTCAATTCCAAAATTCCCGCGCGATCGACCCGGTGGTCCAGGAATTGATTACGCATCAATTCGGGAATGACATATATGCTATTGAACTTATGCTGCAAGATGCAATTGACTGCCTAAGTCCCGCGTCAATCTCCTTAAGGGTTTTACAAAAGATTATGGGTCATGCGCAGGCGATTCGAGGTTTTCTAAAAAAATTCAGCAATTCCGTTCAATGGAAAGAGTCGGAAGAGAAATACCGTGATTTATACGATTCATTCCGCGATGGGCTGGCAATGACCGATATGGAAGGCCATATCCTGGATGCCAATCAGGCCTATGCAGCTATGCTGCAGTACACCAAGGAAGAAATAAAAAAGCTGACCTATCAGCAATTGACTCCGGAGAAATGGCGGAAAACAGAAGATGAGCTTGTTAGGGGGTTAATAACAAAAACCGACAATTCCGCCGAATATGAAAAAGAATATATTAAAAAGGACGGGGCAGTCTTTCCCGCAGGCCTTAAAGTGTGGCTGATCAAGGATGCGCAGGGAAATCCTCTAGGAATGTGGCGTATTGTCCGCGATATCACGGAACGTAAACAAGCACAACGGGAGTTTGAGGAAGAGATTTTTGCAACGCGCGCCGTAATCGATAATATCAGCTCCGGTTTATCCCTGAGTGATACAAGGGGGCGCTTTGTAATATTTAACAATAGAATGGAGGAGATTACCGGCTATACGACGGAAGATGTCAATAAGCAGGATCTCGGTATTCTTCTCTACCCTGATCTTGAAGACCGGAAGAATGCAATTAGCCGGTTAAGCGCGATTACTGAGAGCAGCGGGACGTTGGATGTTGAGACCAAGATCAGGACTAAATATGGCTTAGAGAAAGTTGTATCGGTATCGACCTCATTAATAAAGTATAAAGGCAATGCTATGTTTTTAAGTGTCTGGCGTGATATTACCGAGCATAGGCGTCTGCAGAAGGCTCTCGTTGACTCGGAGGTCCGTTTTCGTAGGCTCTTTGAGACTGCCCAGGACGGGATATTGATTCTCGATGCGGGCACAGGCCAAATCAAAGAAGTCAATCCGTTTTTGATGGCTATGTTGGATTATACCCGCGAAGAATTCCTGGGAAAGGAACTCTGGGAGGTCGGGGCTTTTGTAGATATTGACAAAAGTAAAACCGCTTTTAGTCAATTGCAAACAAATGGATATGTCCGTTATGAAGATATGCCGCTACGCAACAAAGACGGGCATCTTATTAATGTGGAATTTGTCAGCAATGTATATAGCGTTGACCACACCAAAGTAATCCAGTGCAACATCCGCGATATCACCGATCGTAAACAATTAGCAGGCCAACTTTCCGATGTCAACAGTAAGTTAATGGAGACCAATACCCGGCTGGAAGAACTAACCTTGAAAGACTCGCATACCGGCCTGTATAACCACCGTTATCTTAAAGAGGCAATCGAGGTAAGTTTTGCTCGTGCCGAAAGGTCAGGCTCTCCGCTAGCAATCATAATGATGGATATAGATTATTTTAAGTCCATAAACGATGTTTATGGGCATCTATTTGGCGATTTGGTGTTAACGCAGTTCGCTGCGGTACTTACCAAAGCCGTCCGTCCCTATGATATAGCCATTCGTTATGGCGGTGAAGAATTTATTATTTTATCTGCCGACACGGATAGGGCGGGCGCTTTAGCCCTTGCCCACAGGATACTCGAGAAGGTAGGGGGATATTCTTTCGGCAATAAGGCGCATACAGTTAAGCTGAAGTTAAGTTTGGCCGTTGTGGCTTACCCGCAAGACCCAATCCACAATAGCGAGGAACTGGTAAACTATGCTGATCAGCTTCTGAATAAGGCCAAAGAAAACGGCGGTAACCGGGCGTATTCATTTTTGGACATAGATAAAACGTCCGGCATAGGCGAGAGTTTATCCGACATACATTCGCTGAAGGAAAAAATCAGAAAGCTTACAATCCGGGCCAGTCAGAGCCTAATCGAAGAGACCCTGGCGTTTGCCAAGACAATCGAACTAAAGGACAGCTACACCGGAACGCATGTGGAAAAAACCGCTGGTTTCGCAGTCAAAATTTCTCAAGAGTTACATTTTCCAAATGATAAAATAGAGCTTATTAAGCAAGCGGCGATGCTGCATGATTTGGGTAAAGTCGGCATCGCTGAGCATATCTTGCATAAAACGTCTAAGCTAAGCAAAGAAGAATTCGAAGAGATCAAGAAACATTCCCAAATCGGCGTTGATATTATTAGGCCAATTCATTCTTTGCATCCTATAATACCCCTCCTCCTTTATCATCATGAACGCTGGGATGGTAAAGGGTACCCTCATGGATTAGCAGGCCAGAGGATCCCCGTGGGGGCCAGGATTGTCGCCATTGCGGATACCTATCAAGCGCTGGTTTCTAATCGTCCTTACCGTAAGGCTTACTCAAAAGAGAATGCGGTCACCATAATCAGAGAATCTTCCGGCACTCACTTTGATCCGGATATTGTAAAGGCGTTCTTAACGGTTTTACAACACGAACAATAAATTTTCTCCCAATTATTTGGGCAATAGAGAATGAAGTAGAAGTATCGTAAATCCCGCTATTATACCTGCGTACAATTGATTTTATTCTTGCTATAACTATAATGGTTTTAGAAACAAGAAGTGGTATTAATTTAAGAACGGCGGTTAAGGTGTCACCGGAGAAAAAACAAATTTCAATGGTGCATGACGACGCATCAGTGCGTGGTGCGTTTAGTCTGCTTTTGGCTACTTCCGGGTTTGGGGTGCAAGCATTTGCCTCGGCAGCGGATAATTCGGTATGTCGTTCCCCGTGGCAGCGTATGGGCTGGTGTGTACTCATGGCGGAAGGAGGTGTACGGCTGTAACACGGTAACGGATAACATAAAAGGGAGGGTACAAACATGGAAAATAGTACTGTTGGATATTGGGTGTGGTTTCTTTTTATCGGAGGCTTGGTCGGGTGGTTGGCAGGTTTGATCATCAGGGGCCGGGGGTTTGGAATTATCGGAGACATCGTAGTCGGGGTTGTTGGAGCTATGCTTGGCGGATGGATTGCCAGAGGGATGGGGCTCTATACCAGTAGTTCGGCAGGCGCATTCTTAGTGGCCCTGGCTGGGGCGTTGGTTTTAGTGGGCTTGACGCGCTTGGTCGTGAGACAAGCGTCGGCATAAGCGGCAGTTTATGTTTAACGGGAGCGGGTAGGCAATTTCTACCAGCGGAGGCACAAACATTACGAGACCGTGGCGAAGCTGCCAACCAGGCTGAAAAGGATTCGGCCGGTCAATACGCCCAAGATATTAAAATGGTGTAACTAAAGTGATAAATAATATGATTATCAGTTAATACCGTCATTCGCCAACAGGCAAAAAAGCATTAAGGAGGACTTATGGGAGGGATATTAGGGTTACTAGTTCTGGTTCTGGACATTATCGCCATTGTTGATGTTTTAAAAAGTTCCATGGACACAGGCAAAAAAGCATTGTGGCTAATTCTGATACTCGTTTTGCCTATTGTCGGCATGGTGCTATATTTTTTAATCGGCAAGAAGCAATAGCCTATATGAGCGCTTTTGGCCAAGGCGGATAAAGCACCGGTCACTGGCATAGTCGAATTTTTAGCTCGAGTTCGCAAATAAAGGAGGTGATTCCACAATGGCAAAGAAAAGCAGAGGGGGAAGAATGACCGCGGCCAAAAAGCGTGCTAAGTCGGGCCGTCCGGGCGGCAAAGGGTTAGTA
>JBFZAQ010000224.1:0-2502 GCA_041308885.1 Candidatus Omnitrophota bacterium
GCCTTAAGACAAAGGGTGCAGCCGGTGCACTTCTCGATAATAATCTGAATCGGCATGATTAGGCTACCTCGTCTTTTAACAACTCCGCCAACTTCTCGGCGCATTCGTGGGGCTCACCCTGCAGTTTCTGCCCGGGTGTGCGCTGCGGCGGAGTAAAAATCTTCACTACTTGGGTCGGAGAACCGCATAAGCCGATGTTTTGCGGATTAAGATTAAGTTCCTTTTGGGTCCAAGCGGTAATGACGGCGCTCTTTGCCCGCAGCATATGCTTTAAGGACGGTAAACGCGGCTCATTGATCTCTTTAACCACAGTCAGCAATACGGGCAAAGGAGTTTCCAGGATTTCATATCCCTCTTCCAGCATCCGCTCCACTCGCATGATACCATTATTGACTTCTTCGATTTTTTTAACATAGGTAACCTGAGGAATATCCAGATGCGTAGATATGCCCGGCCCGACTTGCGCCGTATCCCCGTCCGAAGCTTGTTTGCCGCAAATAATCACGTCAAAAGCCCCATGCTTCTTAATCGCCCCCGATAACGTATAGCTGGTGGCCCAAGTGTCGCTACCGGCAAAAGCCCGGTCGCCGACTAATATGCCTTCATCCACCCCCAAAGAAATGGCTTCGCGCAAAGCTGACTCAGCCTGGGGCGGGCCCATGGTAATAGCGGTAACTTTACCGCCGCATTTATCTTTAAGTCTTAAGGCGGCTTCAATAGCGTACATATCAAAAGGATTAATGATTGATTTGACCCCTTCGCGCATCAGGGTATTAGTCTCCGGATTTATGCGCACTTCGGTAGTCTCCGGAACCTGCTTGATACAAACAATAATGTTCATAGGAATGACAGTTAGGCTAGCGGGTTATCTCGCTAATTCTTTAATCATCTGCAACGCGATAATGCTGCGCTGGATCTGATTAGTGCCTTCATATATTTGGGTTATTTTAGCATCCCGGACATATTTTTCAATCGGATAATCTTTCATATACCCGTAGCCGCCAAAAATCTGCAAGGCGTCCACGGTAACTTTCATCGCTACGTCAGAGGCGTACAGCTTAGCCATGGCCGATTCCTTAGCCACATCCTTACATCCGGCATCGACCATCCGCGCTGCGGCATAAACCAAAGCCCGGGCGGCTTCGATTTCGGTAGCCATATCCGCAATCATCCACTGAATCCCCTGGAAGCTGGATACGGCTTTTCCGAACTGATGCCGTTGGCGTGCATATTTTACCGCTAATTCCATAGCCCCTTGGGCGATACCCAGCGCCTGAGCTGCTACCCCGGGCCGGGACATATCAAAGGTCCGCATAGTTACAATGAATCCCATGCCTTCTTTGGCCAAAAGGTTTTCTTTGGGAATCTTGCAATCAGTAAAGATTAACTCCCTGGTTGAAGAGGCGCGGATGCCAAATTTATCCTCTTTCTTCCCAAAGGTAAATCCGGGCGTCCCTTTCTCGACAATAAATGCCGAAGCTCCCCGAGCCCCTTTAGTTTTATCGGTCATAGCCACGACTACATAAGTTTCGGCGTCGCCGGCGTTGGTGATAAAATGTTTAAGGCCGTTCAAAACATAGTGCTGGCCTTCCAGCTTGGCGGTAGTTTTAATTGCCGAGGCGTCGGAACCTGCCTCGGGCTCAGTAATCCCAAATGCCGCCACTTTCTTGCCGTTAGCTAAATCGGGCAGATATTTTTTCTTTTGCTCGTCATTACCGAATAGGACAATAGGAAAAGTCCCTAAAGCCGAGGCCGCGTAGCAGACTGCGATTCCGCCGCAGGCCCGGGACATCTCTTCGGTGGCAATACATAAATTAAGCACGTTTACCCCCATGCCGCCATACGCCTCGGGGATAAATAATCCGAATAAACCGGCATCGGCAATCACCTTAATTACATCCCAAGGATAATCCTCACTTTGATCATACTTCGCCGCTACCGGACGAATCTTCTCTTCGGCAATCTTATGGGCTAAATCCCGAACCATCTTCTGTTCATCGCTTAACAAGTAATCCATTAGCTTCTCCTATTCCTTATTTCATTGCTTCATCGCTTCACAGTTATTTTATACCATTTAACCATCGACCATTGACAATTGACCATTGACCACTATATTTTCCTGATCATCGCGACTTCCTGACAATTAGGAAATTTGGGGCAATGAATACAATCGGCCCAAATTTTATGCGGCAGGCTGGAATTCTTAACGCGGATAAAGCCTAAGGCCCTAAAGAATTTAGGTTCATAAGTTAAGACAAATGCTTGCTTAGCTCCCAATACGCGCGCTTCCTCAATACACGCCGATACCAACTGAGACCCTATGCCTTGCCGCTGCCGGTCCGTTCGCACCGCCAGCGACTTAATCTCCGCCAAGGTATCCCAGCAAATTTGTAACGCGCAACAGCCCACTACCCTATTGCGGGCTTCATCGACCCAGAAATTCCTTAAGTTTTCATATAGCTCATTCAAGGACCGGGCCAACATAAGGTCCTGCTTGGCGAA
>JBFZAQ010000225.1:0-5694 GCA_041308885.1 Candidatus Omnitrophota bacterium
CACCCAAACTACAAAGAAGCAACTATCGTTTGCGCTTGCGGGGAGACTATCCGTACCCGTTCTACCAAGCCGAATATCCGGATTGAGGTTTGTTCCAAGTGCCATCCGTTTTTCACCGGGAAGCAAAAGCTGCTCGATTCGGCCGGCCGCGTGGATAAGTTTATGAAGAAGTACGGGAAGAAGTGACAAATGTTATAATCCCAACGGCCAATGTCCAATTGGGATTTGGAAATTGGTGATTCATTGGGATTTGGGGCTTGGTAATTGGTTATTTCATAAGGCGTGTTAAGTAAGATGATCGATAAACTTAAAAAACTAGTATTGCGTTATCAGGAGCTCGAGAATTTCCTGGGTTCCCCGGAGGCCTTTGCCAATAAGGAGCTGTATAATAAATCGGCTAAGGAAATGGCGGATTTACGCGAGCCGGTGGCAATGTTGCGCGAGCATGAAAAGATAATTACCGAGACCCAGAGTCTGGAGGGGATGCTCAAAGAGCGGCATGATCAGGATTTTCTTGAGCTGGCTCAAACCGAGCTGCAGGATCTTCGTCAGCGGCGCGCGGCGTTAGAAGAAAAGATCGCCGTTATGCTGGCCGGTGAAGATACGGACAGCGGTAAAAGTTTTATTCTGGAAATCCGCCAGGGGACCGGCGGACTTGAGGCCGGGTTATTCGCCGCGGACCTCTATCGCATGTATACTAAGTATGCCCAGAAGAAAGGTTGGGCCGTAGAGCTTATGTCGGGCAGCGAGTCGGATGTGGATGGTTTTAAGGAAGTGGTTTTTGGCGTTAAGGGTAAGGATGCTTTTAAGCGGCTGAAATTTGAGAGCGGGGTGCACCGCGTACAGCGGGTTCCGGAAACCGAATCTCAGGGCAGGATCCATACATCGACCGCCACTGTGGCAGTTCTAGTCGAGCCGGAAGAAGTCGAGTTTGAGATCGAGCCGAAAGACCTGCGGATTGATACTTATCGTTCTTCCGGGCCCGGCGGGCAGCATATGCAGAAGACCGATTCCGCGGTGCGGATAACCCATATTCCCACCGGTACGGTTGTCGCTTGCCAAGATGAACGGTCCCAGATTAAGAATCGGGCCAAGGCCATGCGTATTTTACGGGCCCGATTGCTGGATGCCCGTCAGCAAGAGGAGTTTAAGCGAAGATCGGATGCGCGTAAGTCGCAGATCGGCACCGGTGACCGCAGCGAGAAGATCCGGACCTATAATTTTCCCGACCGCAGAGTCACTGACCACCGCATAAATTTCACTTCCCATCAGCTGGAAGCCATTCTGGAAGGCGAGATGGATGAGCTTTCCGATGCTTTGATTAAGGCCGCTGCGGAGAAGAAGAAAGAAGAATAGGGGCTTGATAAGCGGGTAAACTCCCAATGACCAAAACCCAAGTCCCAATGAATTACCAATATCCAAATCCCAATCGGAAATTAGTGATTAGGATTTCAGGGGGATTTGGGGTGTAGAAATTAGACAGTTTAAATAAATAAGACATAATTTATGACCGAATCTGAGTTATTATTGACCGAACTGCTCAACTGCGACCGCGCCGCTTTATATCTTAACCGTCATAATCAGCTTAACTCCGAGCAATCCCAATTCCTATCTAAGGTCCTTAAGCGCCGCGCCCAAGGTGAGCCGCTCCAGTATATTTTAGGTAAGACCGAGTTTATGGGTTTAGAATTCCGGGTTAACCCGGCGGTGTTGATACCGCGGCAGGAAACTGAGATTCTTGTAGAGGCAGCGCTAAATATTGTGAGCCGGTTAGCCGGTGATCCGGCCAGCCGGTTGAGAATTCTAGATTTAGGAGCGGGTTCGGGATGTATCGCAATATCGCTGGCTAAATTATTGTCCTCGGCACAGGTAGATGCCGTTGATATATCGGAAGAGGCGTTAGCCGTAGCCTGCGATAACGCCCGTCGGAATAATGTGCAGATTGGTTTTTTTCGCGGCAATCTTTTTTCTGGCTATAACCTAACACCTAAAACCTATCACCTTATTGTCAGTAATCCTCCGTACATTTCATCAGCCGATATTGACCAACTACAGCCTGAGATTAAATTCGAGCCGCGCCTAGCGCTGGACGGGGGAAACGACGGTTTGGATTATTACCGCAGCATTGTCGAGCAGTCTCCCGCTTATTTAGCGGATGAGGGATATCTGATAATGGAGATGGGATATGGCCAGAGTCCGGCGATAAAAAATATTCTCCAAAAATCGGGAAAATTTGAGATAATAGAGGTGGTAAAGGATTATAGCGATATAGAGAGAGTGTTGGTTGCTGGAATACATAAATCCCAATGACCAAAACCCAAGCCCCAATGAATTACCAATATCCAAATCCCAATTGGAAATTGGTAATTGGGATTTTATTGGGATTTGGGGTTTGGTAATTGGTCATTTCATCCTATGGACAAACTAATCATCGAAGGCGGGGTAAAGCTTAAAGGCGAAGTGAGAGTGTCGGGGGCGAAGAATTCGGTTTTACCGATTCTGGCGGCGACACTTTTGACCGACGAGCCTTGCGTGATTAAAGACGTGCCAAACTTGCGCGATACCAATACGATGTTTAAAATTTTGCGCTCGCTTGGAAAAAACGTCGAGTTTGAGAAAGGCCGGGTGCGGATAATCTCTACCGCGCACCAATCTCACATCGCGGATTATAAACTAGTTTCCACCATGCGCGCTTCTTTCTGCGTGCTCGGGCCGTTACTGGGAAAATTGCGTAAAGCCCAGGTTTCCCTTCCCGGCGGATGCATAATCGGCGTACGCCCGGTGGACTTACACTTAAAAGGACTAAAGTCTTTAGGAGCCGAAATTATTATTGATTCCGGTTATGTCATTGCTAAAGCCCCGCGTTTACGCGGTAATCACGTCTATCTGGGGGGAGAGTATGGTTCCAGCGTTCTCGCCACGGACAACGTGATGATGGCCGCTGTTTTAGCCCAAGGAAAAACCATTATTGAATCGGCTGCTTGTGAACCGGAAGTCGCAGACCTGGGAGATTTCCTTAATAAAATGGGGGCCAAGATTAAGGGGCATGGTACTCCGATTATCGAAATCGAAGGTGTACGCCGCCTGCGCGGGACAGAGCATACGATTATTCCCGATCGCATCGAGGCCGGGACATTTATGATCGCAGCCCTCATTACCGACGGAGATATTACCATTAATAATTGCGCTTGTGCGCATCTGGGGGCGCTGATCGATAAGCTGGATGAAGCGGGCGGTTGGATGATTAAAAAAGATAAATCCATCCGGGTGCGGCGCAAAAAACACTTAACCCCGATTAATGTTACGACTTTGCCTTATCCTGGTTTTGCGACCGATATGCAAGCTCAGGTACTGAGCCTGATGACCGTAACGAAGGGTTTAAGCGTTATAACCGAGAAAATTTATCCCGATCGGTTCATGCACGTGGCCGAATTAAACCGTATGGGCGCGCATATCCAGCGGGAGAGTAATCATGCTATTGTTGAAGGTGTTAAGGCATTATCCGGCGCTCCGGTAATGGCTTCGGATCTGCGGGCCTCGGCGTCGTTAGTTCTGGCGGGCCTAGTGGCTAAGGGGAAAACCGCGATTTCGCGGATTTATCATTTAGAGCGGGGATACGAGAATATCGAGGCGAAGCTAGAGCAGCTGGGGGCGAGGATTTGGAGAGAGAAGGAGTAAGATTTGTTTAATGTGTAAAGTGCAATGTGTAATGTAGGTGTAATGCAAAAGAATGTGTAATGAATGAAACTAGGAATTATTTTGCGTGTTTTTCCATTACACATTAAACATTTCACATAACACAAAACGAGAGTTTTAGTATGATATTGATGCTCGACAACTACGACTCATTCACCTACAACCTGGTGCAGTATTTCGGGGAATTGGGCCAGAAGATACAGGTGTTTCGTAATGATCAGATTACGGTCAACAAGATACGGGCGCTTAGGCCTAAGCGAATTGTTATTTCTCCCGGCCCGGGCCGGCCGGAAGATGCCGGTATCTCCTGTGCGGTAATCCGGGAATTTGCCGGAAAAATTCCGCTGCTCGGAGTCTGTTTAGGCCATCAGGCGATCGGCTATGTTTATGGCGGCCGCATTGTGCAAGCCAAGCATCTTATGCACGGTAAGACTTCGCTGATTTATCATAATAAAAAAGCTATTTTCAAAGGCATTCCTAATCCTTTTGAAGCCACGCGATATCATTCTTTAGTTGTGGAGAGAAAAAGCCTGCCGGATTGCTTGGAAGTAATCGCCTGGACTAAGACTGATAATGAGATTATGGGGTTAAAACATAAGCAACACCCAGTGTGGGGGGTACAGTTTCATCCTGAGTCGATATTGACTAAGGCGGGGAAGGATATACTGCGAAACTTTGTTAAAGTATGATGTTAAATCCGAAGCGCGAAATTCCTGCCTGCCGGCAGGTGAAATAACTCCGAATTGAGATAATGACAAATGTCAAAATTCAAATGCCAAAATAAATCCCAAATTTCAATTACCAATTTTTGTCATTTGGTATTTGATATTTGAATTTATTTTGAATTTTGTGCCTTGCCGTTTGAATTCTATCAATTTGAATATTGTTTCGGACCTCGAACTTCGGGTTTAACTTGATTTTTAAGCGCTGGCTATGATAGACGAGTCAACCAATCTGTTGCGTCAAAAAAAAGACCTAGCTTCCGCCGAAATGCAGAAGGTTTTTGAGGAGATCATGACCGGTCAGGCCGAGACCGGTCAAATTGTTTCTTTCCTTTTGGCTTTAAGCGCTAAGGGAGAGACGGTAGAAGAAATTACGGCTGCGGCAGAAGTGATGCGTAAGCACGCCATTAAGATCCGCGTCGATAAAGATGTGGTCTTGGATACCTGCGGAACCGGCGGCGACTGTCAAGGTACCTTTAACATATCCACGGTTGTGGCGTTTATCGCTGCCGGCTGCGGAATCACCGTGGCTAAACACGGTAATCGTTCTGTTTCCAGCTTCTGCGGCAGCGCGGATATCTTAGAAGAGCTTGGGGTGGTTATTAATATGACGCCTGATAGAGCCGAGGGAGCGCTAAGGGAAGTCGGCATTTCATTTTTATTTGCTCCGCAGTTCCATCCGGCGATGAAATACGCCATGCCGGCGCGTAAGGAGATCAAGAAGCGCACCATCTTTAATATTCTAGGTCCGCTTACCAATCCTGCCGGGGCCACCCACCAATTAATGGGGGTCTATGACGGACAGTTAACCGATAAGCTGGCCCGAGTGCTGGTGAATCTGGGTAGCCGCCATGCGCTGGTTGTGCACGGACACGATGGCCTGGATGAGGTTTCTACCGCTGATGAAACTAAGATCTCCGAGGCTAAAGACGGGAAAGTCCATACCTATGTGATTAGCCCGGACGATTTCGGCTTTCCCCGGTCGCGGTTAGAGGATATTAAAGGCGCAGGCGCTCGGGAGAATGCGGCAGCCATTATGCGCTTGCTCGAGGGAGAAAAAGGCTCTTATCGGAATATCGTGCTTTTGAATGCCGCTGCCGCCGTATACACGGCGGATAAGGCGGGGTCAATAAAAGAAGGTTTAAGCCTAGCCCAAGAGGCGTTGGATTCTGGGAAAGCGCTGAAGAAGCTGGAAGAGTTAAGGAGATATTCAATAAAGTAAGGCGACCACAATGACTAAGAATATCAATGTCTTAAAAGAAATCATTCAGTAGAA
>JBFZAQ010000226.1:0-5224 GCA_041308885.1 Candidatus Omnitrophota bacterium
AGAGGCAGTTTTTGCTAAGCCTTCTGGAGAATCCGAATTTACTTGAGCATGAATCTTTCACCGAACTGCTTTGGGCAGTATTTCATCTGACTGATGAGTTGGCGCATAGAATGGATCTGGCGAAATTACCCGATACCGACTATCAGCATCTGTCGGGAGATATAAAACGGGCGTACCAGCAGTTAACGCTGCAATGGTTGGATTATATGCAGCATCTCAAACAGGATTATCCTTATCTATTTTCTTTAGCCATGAGAACAAATCCTTTTGATGCGCATGTTTCTATAGAGGTTAGATAGTTTTGGCAGTTAAGCAAGAGGAGGTGATCAGTGTCTAAGGTTAAGAACGCGGGAGAAGTGTATAAGTGCGACATTTGCGGTAATGTGGTAGAGGTTAAAGAAGTAGGCGGCGGCGAACTGGTTTGCTGCCAGAAGGCAATGACAAAAATCAAGGGTTGATTTTTGTCAACAAAGCAGTAGAAAAAAAGGAGGACAAGTGGAAAATAGTTCCGCAGCCTTGATTCGGGTACCGCTTATCGGAGAAATGGCTCCCGCCTTTGAAGCGGATACCACGCAAGGAAAGATCAAATTCCCCGATGATTATAAGGGGAAGTGGGTTATCTTGTTTAGCCACCCGGCTGATTTTACTCCGGTATGCACAAGCGAGTTTATGACCTTCGCTTCAATGGAAAAGGATTTTGAAGCGCTAAATTGTAAACTGATCGGTCTTTCTATTGATAGTCATTATAGCCATATCGCTTGGCTTAGGTCTATCAAGGAAAAGATCGAGTATAACGGAATGAAGAACGTGGAGGTAAAATTTCCGGTAATTGCGGACGTCAAGATGGACGTCGCGCATAAGTTCGGCATGGTTCAGCCTGCGGCAAGCGACATCAGCCCGGTACGCGCCGCATTCTTTATGGATCCGGAAGCGATAATCAGAGCGATGATTTTTTATCCTTCGTCAATGGGGCGTAATTTTCCGGAGATTAAACGCATGATTATCGCCATGCAGACCGCCGATACCTATAAGGTAGCTACTCCTGCCGATTGGCAGCCGGGAGATGATGTGATCGTGCCTCCGCCGGGAAGCTGCGGCGCGGCCAAGGACAGGGTTGATAGCGCGCAAAAAGAGGGCATTAAGTGCCTTGATTGGTTTATGTGCTTCAAGCCGCTTAAGCTGAAATAATTGTTTAACTGTTGATTATTATGAAGAGAGAAACAGGATGTTGAACCATAAAAAAAGGAGAAGAAATGGGCACAAAGGCAAGAGAGTTAGTTGGCGGGGATGCAAAAAAGATCGTTTCGTTATTGAACAAGGCGTTTGCGGATGAGTGGCTTGCCTATTATCAGTATTGGGTAGGCGCAAAAGTGGCGCGCGGGCAGATGCGCGGCGCGGTTGTCGGCGAACTTGAGCAGCATGCAGGCGAAGAGTTAAAGCATGCTGGTATGCTTACCGAGAGGATCATTCAATTGGGCGGCACGCCAATTTTAAGCCCGGAGGAATGGTATAAACAGACTAATTGCGGATATGATGCCCCGGAGGATCCTGCCGTGAAAGCTCTCCTAAAACAGAATATTAAGGGTGAGCAGTGTGCTATTGAAACGTACAAAAAGCTGGCGGAAGCAGTAAAAGATAAAGATGTAATCACCTATCATCTTGCCCTTGAGATTATGGCGGATGAAGTCGAACACGAAGAGGACCTGGAGGCTCTATTAGAAGATATGTCGCACAAGTAAGTGGGATTTGGAAGATACTATAGTGAGACGAACTGCTTATGATTAGGCCGCGGCGAATTCGGGAGCGCTTTATAAAAAAAGCTTGACAAGGAGAGTTATCTGGAGTATATTAGTAATGGAAACCATTTTCAACAGGGAGTGATATGCCCAGGCGCGAGCGTAGAGGACAAGGGTGGCTGCAGGGAAAATTTAAAGGCTGCGGCTACAGGATAACTTCCGGCAGAGAAGCTATCCTAGATGTGCTTTCTAAGTCAGACAAACATCTAAGCGCCGAAGATATCTACATGCAGGTTCATCCAAAATGCCCGAATGTTGGCTTGACTACTGTTTACAGGACTTTAGATGTCTTAGCCGGTGTGGGCCTTATTTTTAAGTTTGATTTCGGTGACGGGAGGGCGCGCTTTGAATTAGCACAAGGGCCCAAGGGGGCTCATCATCACCATCATTTAATTTGTAATAACTGTAAACGCATTATCGATTATACGGATTTCATCGATGAAGAGGTGGAATTGCTGAATCAAACGGAAAAAGGCCTTACCAAAAAATACGATTTTAAGATCACTAATCATTTGATTCAATTTTACGGGTTATGTAGTGATTGCGTAAAAAAGTAAGGGTATATTTTGTATTATTGAAAATGGTCTCCATTTACAATAAGTGAGGATCAAATGCCTAAATTTGACGGTACGGGCCCGAGAGGGTTAGGGCCGTTTACGGGAAAAGGAATGGGGTATTGTATTGTTAAGATGGATGCCCAGGATGAAAAAATTCAAATCAACGAAGGAAAGGGGGTGCTTAATATGCCTCGAGGAGACGGAACTGGCCCTATGGGGTTGGGCCCGATGACGGGAAGAGCGGCGGGTTTTTGCGCCGGTTATCCTACGCCCGGTTATATAAATTCTGTGCCCGGCAGAGGTTATTTTGGCCAGGGCAGAGGGTTCTATGGCCGTGGCGGCGGCAGAGGCCGGAGAAATTGGTTTTATACTACCGGACTTACCGGCTGGCAAAGAGCTTCAATGGGGATCTCTGCTTTCGGCGCAGCGTATCCTAATACGGCCGTGATTACTCCGAAGCAGGAAACTGATATCCTGAAGAATCAAGCTGATGTTTTAAAAAAGCAGCTTGAGGATATTCAAAGCCGCATTGAGACTTTGGAAAAAACCCAAGTAGAAAAGAGTGAGTAAGCGCCATAGGATGAGGGGATTAGAATAAAACCTATTCCCTCATCCTTTGCTTATAAAAGAAGGAGCGATTATGCGTGTAGCGATATCTACTGACGGAGAGTTCGTGTCTGCCCATTTTGGCAGATGCCCGACTTTCACTCTTGTTGATATTGAAAACGGCAAGATAGCCAAGAGAACAGAGGTAGCTAACCCCGGGCATCAGCCGGGAGCGATACCTGAGTTTTTACATAAAAAAGGCGTCAACTGTATCGTCGCCGGCGGCATGGGGATGCGGGCGACTTCATTTTTTGAGGAGTATGGTATCAAAACAGTTGTCGGAATAAGCGGAAAAATCGACGAAGTGGTAGAACAACTTAAAATAGGCGCCTTAGAAGGCGGGGAGAGCCTTTGTCAGCCCGGAGCGGGTAAGGGCTATGGTTTAGAAAAAGACGAATGTGACCATCCGAATAAAGAGAATTGCGATCATCCCGGAGGTGAGACTATATGAAAATCTGCGTTACTTCAGAAGGGAGCAACTTGGATGCTAAGGTAGATCCGCGATTCGGCAGGTGCCAGAATTTTATTATTGTTGATACCGATTCTTTAGAATTCGCGGCAGTCGCAAACCCGAATATCGAATCTACGGGAGGCGCCGGTATTCAGTCGGCACAATTGGTCGTTTCTCAGAAGATTAAAGCCGTCCTTACGGGTAATGTTGGGCCTAACGCTTTTCAGACATTACAGGCGGCAGGAATAGAAGTTTTTACCGGGGCTTCAGGCACGGTTAAGGAATCAGTTGAGAAATACAAAAAAGGGGGATTTAAGGCGGTTTCCGGACCAAGCGTAAGCTCACATTCTGGAATACCGAATAAAAATAAATAATGAGCGCGCAGCGACATTCTTTTGTTTAGAATCTACAGGGGGGGCACCGCGATAAGTTATGCCGCCAAATATCCGACGGCGTAGTGGATGAGGTTTTGAATCAGATGTTTAAAGAGCGTGATTAGGAGGTGATTATTATGCCAAGAGGCGACGGAACAGGGCCTGGGGGTCAAGGTCCAGGCATGGGGAGAGGCATGGGGATGGGTAGAGGTGGACGGGGTAATGCGGGCCCGGGAGGCAATTGCGTTTGTCCGAGCTGTGGGGCCAAAGTAGCGCATCAGGCAGGTACGCCCTGCGTATCTCTGAATTGCCCTAAATGTGGGATGAGGATGATAAGAGAATAAGGATTAAATCTTGGAGCAGAGAGTTCTTGATAATCATAAAAAGTACTTAGAGAGAGTAAATTTCTACCGAAGTTTCGGCTACGATTTAGAAAAGGAAAGAGATTTTATCCTCGATAAATCCCTGCCTATTCCCGGGGAAATCCTTGAAATCGGAACCGGTAAGGGGCATTTCGCCCTTGCTTTGGCTAAACGGGGTTATAGCTTCACGAGCATAGATATTTCTGTCCAGGAACAAGAAGTAGCTATGTTAAACTTGCGGTATTTCGGCCTGGAAAAACAGGCGGCCTTCAGGGTGGAAGACGCCGAGCGCTTGAGTTTTCCGGACCAAAGTTTTCGCTCCATACTTTCCATCAATGTATTTCATCATCTTGCGAGGCCGCTAACTGTTTTAGATGAGATAAGCCGTTTGTTGCACCCCGGCGGCAAGGCAGTCTTAAGCGATTTTAGCGATAAGGGCTTAGAGATAATCAATACCTGCCATACCGCTGAAGGGCGCACGCACGATTATTTCAGAAACCGTTTAAATGAAGCGAAGGACTATTTTGTGAGTAAGGGGTTTGAGGTTAAAGAATTCCAAAGTGAAGTTCAAAGAGTAGTTGTCGCTAGCAGGGGTAAATAATGATTATTTCAATAGCCAGCGGAAAAGGCGGTACAGGCAAGACGACAATCGCAATCAACCTGGCATTGTCCATAGATAATGTGCAGTTTCTTGATTGTGACGTAGAGGAGCCTAACGCCCACATTTTCTTAAAGCCTTCTATTAAAGAGCAGAAAAAGGCGTATATCCCAGTCCCGGAGATTGACGAATCTAAATGCACCTACTGCGGCAAGTGCGCTAAGGTATGTGTTTATAACGCGATAGCGGTCTTGCCGGGGCAGGCTGGGAAGAAGGGGAATACTTTAATATTCGCGCAACTCTGCCATGGCTGCGGCGCCTGCAGCGCCCTTTGCCCTCAAGGAGCGATCAAGGAAGTCAATAGGGAAATCGGCGTGGTCGAGATTGGCAATTCCGGAGAGATTGAATTTATCCACGGAAAACTTAATATTGGTGAAGCAATGTCCCCGCCGCTTATTCGCCAAGTCAAAGAACATATTA
>JBFZAQ010000227.1:0-2631 GCA_041308885.1 Candidatus Omnitrophota bacterium
GAAGATCCTGCCGCTCTTTCCGCGCGTAAACAGCAGGTTCACGATTTTCAACCGCCCCTTGATATAGTCGATGGCGCCGCCCGAGTCTGCGACCCGTTCTTCGACGGAATTTTGACCGGCAAACACTGGTGCGGCAAGTTCCTGAAAGATTATTTCCCGGTGGACTGGTAGAATATAGGCGCACACCCGGCTATCCGTAGTTAATCTTCCGCAAATATATGTGGGAGATTTTTATTCCTCCCATCGAAAAAACTTGTTAGATTTTTCCGTCTTGTGCGTCTATTATAGTAGGAGATATTGACAAATGTATCAAAAATGGTACACTTAAATCAGATGAGTCCGGCATATCCTTTACCGGTTAGGTTTTTTAGGACAGAAACTGGAAATGAGCCAGTCAGGTCATGGATAAGGTCTTTATCCGGAGTGGAAAAGCAGCGGATCGGCATAGATATTAAGACTGTCCAGTTCGGATGGCCTTTGGGAATGCCTTTGGTAAGAAATCTATCTCCTGGAATATGGGAAATACGAACCTACTTGGAGAAAAAGATTTCTCGGGTTCTCATTACCGTATTTGAAGGAGAAATTGTTCTATTGCACGGATTTATCAAAAAAACCAATAAAACCCCCAATGATGATTTAGATCTGGCAATAAGAAGGATGAAACAAATAAGGAGAGCACGATGTATATGAAAAAAGCGAATAAACGGATAGGCGCCAATTTTGACGACTTTTTAAAAGAAGAGGGCATTCTTGAAAAAACGCAAGCCGCGGCTGTAAAAAAAGTGATAGTCTTTCAGATCGAAAATATCATGAGAGAGAAGAATATCTCAAAATCGGAAATGACCAGGAGAATGCATATAAAAAGCCGCATGCAATTAGATAGGATTCTTAATCCTTCTAACAAGTCGGTAACTCTTTTAACCCTAGAGAAAGTCGCCAACGCCCTGGATAAACATCTAGCAGTTAAATTAGTCTAGGGTAAAGCCCGAATTTTTCGCTAATATCATGCCTCAAATCAATCACATCTCCCGCGTAATGTCCGCCTGCCTCAAGCGTTACTGGGGTTTTGATCGGTTTCGCCCCTGGCAGGAAGATACGATCGTTTCCATACTCGAGGAGCGGGAGAGCCTGACTATCTTGCCCACCGGCGGAGGAAAATCGCTTTGTTTTCAACTTCCGGCTTTGCTTAAAGAAGGCTTGGCTGTGGTCATTTCGCCTTTGATCTCGCTCATGAAAGATCAGGTTGACGGCCTTAAGGATATGGGCATCCCGGCCGAATGCCTCAATTCCAGCCAGACCGCCGTACAGCAGCGGCAGGTCATCGGGCGCATCCGCGCCGGCCAGGTCAAGCTATTGTACATTTCTCCCGAACGCCTGCAAACCCCGGAGATGCGGGAATTATTAAGCTCAATCGGCTTGTCCTTTTTTGTTATAGATGAAGCCCATTGCATCAGTCATTGGGGCCATGACTTCCGGGATGAATACCGTCAGCTCGGTTCGATCAAAGACAATTTTCCGGGAATAAATATTCACGCCTTTACCGCCACCGCCACCCAGGAAGTCCAGAAAGATATTCTCACCCAGCTTAAGTTTGTTCACCCTCGGATCAACATCGCCTCAGTTGACCGGCCTAACTTGGCCTATCGGGTCATGCCCCGGCAGAATATTATTCTTCAGCTTAGAGAAGTATTAAAGAAGCATGCAAAAGAATCCGGCATTATTTACTGCCTGCGCCGCAAAGACGTGGATGATATATCGATTAAGCTGAATAAATTAGGCTACAAGAATCTGCCTTACCACGCCGGTTTAACCGACGAAGAACGCCATGAGAACCAGGAGCGCTTTATCCGCGAAGAAGTCAATATCATCGTTGCCACTGTGGCTTTCGGCATGGGCATTGACCGTTCGGATATCCGTTTCGTGGCCCACGCCGCCATGCCCAAGAGCATCGAGCATTACCATCAGGAGACTGGGCGCGCCGGCCGTGACGGCTTGCCGTCATACTGCTATATGTTTTACGGAGGGGGAGACTTTAGGATCTGGGAATTTCTTTCCCAACAGTCGTCCAATCGCCCGGTCATGCTGGATAAATTAAGGATTATGTATAATTTCTGCACCCAGCCGCAATGCCGGCATAAAGTTTTCGTCAACTATTTCGGCCAGGAATACCGGCAGTCGTCCTGCCAGGCTTGCGATTATTGCCTGGGTGAAGTGGATACGGTGGAGGATCCGCTTACGCTTGGCCAAAAAATTCTCAATTGCGTTGCCCGGGTCAGATACGGCGATAATCAGGGTTTTGGCGCCGGGTACCTGGCCAGCGTCTTAAAAGGAACGCTTACCGATCAGATGGCCCGCTGGGGCCATCAGCATAACCCGGATTTCGGGGTTTTGTCCGGCCAAACCCTGCATTCTATCCGCTATTTTATCGAACAGCTCATCGGCCAAGGTTTCCTGGAGCGCCAGGGCGAGTACGATACTTTGGAATTGACGGGTTTGGGTCAACAGCTATTAAACGGCCAGATTACCCCTATACTAGCCAAGCCTTTGGTCGCCGAGAAGAAAAAAGCCGTAGCCGCCAAACAAAAAGCCCGCCAAGCCCGGGATTTCGCCGGCGTGGACGAGGAACTATTC
>JBFZAQ010000228.1:0-3870 GCA_041308885.1 Candidatus Omnitrophota bacterium
GGATATCCAGAGACATTCCGGAGGTGCGGTGTGTCCGTAGTTATTATCAGCGGGTCATGCGGCTTGATCGGTTCGGAATCAGTAGCTTTTTTTTGCCGGGAGGGATTTCAGGTTGTCGGCATTGACAATAATATGCGCAAGATTTTTTTCGGCAATGACGGCAGCGTGCTTTGGAATAAAGAGAGACTGATTAAAAAATATAAGAATTATACGCATTACGCGCTGGATATCCGAGATGATGAGCGGGTCGAGAGCGTATTTCGCCGGTTTGGCAAAGACGTCGCTCTGGTGGTCCACGCGGCCGCCCAGCCGTCGCATGATTGGGCTGCCCGCGATCCCAAGACCGATTTTACGGTCAATGCAAACGGGACATTGGTCTTGTTGGAAGCTTTTCGCAAGTACGCCCCGCAGGCGGCTTTTATTTTTACTTCGACTAATAAGGTGTACGGAGACCGGCCGAATAGCCTGCCGCTTATTGAGCTGGATACGCGCTACGAATTGCCCGAGAGTCACGGGTATCATAAAGGTATCGATGAATTGATGAGTATCGATGATTGCCTGCACAGCCTCTTCGGGGCATCGAAAGTAGCGGCCGATGTTTTGACTCAGGAATACGGCCGGTACTTTGGTCTAAAGACTGCGGTTTTTCGCGGCGGGTGCCTGACCGGCCCGGCCCACTCCGGTGCGGAATTGCACGGTTTTTTGTCTTATTTGGTGAAGTGCTGCCTACAGCACAGAAAATATTTGATCTACGGCTATAAAGGCAAGCAGGTCAGGGATAATATCCATTCCCAGGATTTAGTCAGCGCCTTTTTCCATTTCTTTAAGAATCCGCGCTGCGGCCAAGCCTATAATATCGGCGGCAGCCGCTTTGCCAACATTTCGGTTATCGAGGCGGTTAGGCTGTGCGAGCGGATTACCGGGATTGAAATGATTACCGAATATGTGGAGAAAAACCGCATCGGCGACCATATCTGGTGGATCAGCGATGTAACTAAATTTAAGAGCCACTACCCCGAATGGAAGCTTACTTTTACCGTCGAGCAGACGATGCGGGAGATTGTCGAAGCGCAGAGGAAGATTTAGGTGAATTATTACTTGCGAAATGACCAAGTTCCAGTAACCAAATCCCAATGAAATCCCAATAACCAATCTCCAATTGGGATTTGGTTATTGGGCATTCATTGGGATTTGGGATTTGGTCATTGGTCATTACTGAGAAGATTGGACGTCGTATTATAGATTATATTAGAAAGGATATCCTATGATATATAAAAGTATCCTCGTAACCGGCGGCGCCGGATTTATCGGCAGTAATATTGCGGTGTATCTCAAAGAAAAACATCCTCAGTTGTCGGTGCTGGCCTTAGATAATCTTAAGCGCCGAGGGAGCGAGTTGAATATTCGGCGCCTTAAAGACTGTGGGATTGAATTTCTTCATGGTGATATTCGCTGCCGCGAGGACCTGGTCATTCCGGGACCGGTAGATTTATTGATCGAGTGCTCGGCCGAGCCGTCGGTCTTAGCCGGTTTCGGCAGTAATCCCGGTTATATCATTAATACTAATCTTTTAGGAACGATTAATTGTTTGGAATTAGCCCGGCATAAAAAATCCGATATTATTTTTCTTTCCACCAGCCGGGTCTATCCCTATGGGGCCTTGAACGCCATTAAATCCGCCGAGACTGCGACGCGTTTTATCTGGAAACCCGGGCAAAGTATTCCCGGGTTCTCGTCCAAGGGGATCAGCGAAGATTTTACCGTGAGCGGGCCAAAGACTTTATACGGAGCAACAAAGTTGTCATCTGAGCTATTGATCAGCGAATCTTTGGCTCATTATGGCGTGCGGGGAGTCATTAATCGCTGCGGAGTGGTGGCTGGGCCGTGGCAGTTTGGCAAGGTTGATCAGGGGGTGTTTACTTTGTGGATGTCGGCGCATTATTTTAAGCGGGGGCTTAAATATATTGGTTTTGGGGCCGCAGGCAAACAGGTCCGCGATTTGCTGGCAATTTCTGATTTGTGCCGCTTGATTCATTTACAGATGCAGAATATGCCGACGATCAGCGGGCGGGTCTATAATGTCGGCGGCGGACTTGAGGTTAGCCTTTCACTACGCGAAACCACTGAACTGTGCCGGAAGATCACCGGTAATCGTATTACTATCGGCCGGGATCTTAGTACGCGGCCGGGTGATGTGAAGATATATATAACGGATAATTCTCAGGTTACCAAAGAGCTGGGGTGGAAGCCGCAGATTACCAGCGAGGCCATATTGACTTCTATTTATGAGTGGATTAGGGAGAATGAGGGGGATTTGAGTAAGATTTAGTTGCGGATATGGCGTAGATACCCGTATTGGGAATCGGTGATATGCCTTGTCAAGAAAATAAGCCTTATCCGTAGCCGTAAGACGAAACGGGCTTCGTTACCGTAGCCGCTGGCCGGCTGAATATCTATTTTTCTGAAGGAGTTGTAATGCCGGAGAAGATTTCTGTTATAGGGTTAGGTAAACTCGGCGCTTGTTCCGCCGCCTGTTTTGCCGCCAAGGGCTTTAGCGTTCTCGGAGTGGACATCAATCGCGATGTTGTTGAGCTTATTAACCAGGGTAAAGCCCCGGTTTATGAGCCGTTGTTGCAGGAGACAATATCCGCTTCTGCCGGACGTTTCCAGGCGACCCAGGATTTTAACCGGGCGATTACAGAGACTGATATAACTCTGATTATCGTGCCTACGCCCAGCCGCAGCGACGGTGGTTTCTCGGATAAGTATGTCCGGGATGCCCTGGGCCATCTGGCCGGGGCGTTAAAGAGAGCGCGTAAGCCTTACCATTTATTTGCTATTACCTCGACGGTCTCTCCGGGAGCTTGTGAGGAAGTTTTTATACCGCTTTTAGAAAAAGAGTCCGGGTTGAAACTGAATAATGATTTTGGGGTTTGCTATAATCCGGAGTTCATAGCCTTAGGCAGCGTGATTAGCGACTTTCTTAATCCGGATTTAGTTTTAATCGGAGAGAGTAATGAGAAGGCCGGAAGCCTTCTGGCCGGGGTCTATCAAGGTCTATGCGGCTTTGGGCCGCATATTGCGCGGATGTCTTTGGTAAGCGCCGAGGTTACCAAGATAAGCCTTAATTCTTATGTAACTATGAAAATCAGCTTTGCCAATACTCTGGCTAATATCTGCGAAGCAATCCCGGGAGCGGATATTGACGCTATTACCCAGGCTTTGGGCGCGGATAAGCGTATCGCCCCTTATTATCTTAAGGGCGGTTTAAGCTTCGGAGGCCCCTGTTTTCCCCGCGATAATCGGGCCTTTACGGCCTTTGCCCAAAAATACGGTCAGGCTGCGCTCTTAGCTAAGGCTACCGATGAAGTCAATCAGCTGCATGTGGGCCATGTAGCCGCCAAGATCCGCGCATATCTTCAGCCCGGCGTTAAGTCGGTGGCGATTATCGGGTTGGCCTACAAGCCCAATACCTCGGTTATTGAAGAATCCGCCGGGATCAAGATCGTTGATGAATTGCGTCAAAGCGACGATCTGGAGATATTTGTCTATGATCCTTTAGCTCTCAAGAATGCCAAAGCTTATTTTTCCGATAGCGTTTTGTACGCGGCCTCGGTGCAAGAGTGTTTTGCTAATTCGTCGGTCTGCGTTATTGCCACTCCGGCGCAGGAGTTTCGGGGCATCGACAATTCTTATATCGTGAATAACCCGACTACGATTATTGATTGTTGGCGTATTTTGGATAGGCTCGCCTTTGATGCCCGGGTGCGTTATGTTACTTTGGGAAAATACCCGGTATGAAAAAGGCCAAGCATAAGTTGATTTGGTTGTCGCATCTTTTAGACGGGCGCACTCCCGGATATGAGATCG
>JBFZAQ010000229.1:0-12139 GCA_041308885.1 Candidatus Omnitrophota bacterium
AGGGGACCAGCGCGCTTAGGCGCACATAGGTGATCTGATCGCTCCTGCCGCTCAAATCCAGGTTCCTTAAGTTAACCTGCACTTTAGTTAAAGCAATGGTTACAGTTTTATCGTCCGGGAGTATATCGGTATAATGAATAGTGCCTCCCGATATAGTCAGCCGGCCGATGACGAAACCGGGAAAAATGATCTTATTCGCGGCAGGGCTTGCCGGTTTGATTTCAGCCGCGGGCTGAGGCTGCTGCGGTTGAGCGGCCCGGACAGCAGGACGAATACCGACTGCAAAAGTATCCTTGCTGACGGCAATATCGGGGTCGACAATAGACAAGGAATTAAGCCGGATGCTTTTACGAAAGATATCGATTAAGCCGCCGCTAGCCACGATGCGCGAAATCTTGCCGAACCCCTCGGCCTCGATGTCTCTTATGGTAATCGTAAACGGCAAAGAGGTAGTCACGGACCCGATGGAAACCTCACGGCCGGAGATATCCGAAAGTTTTTCGACTAAGAGCTCTCGGCCTTTAAGATTAACCAGCACGTGCAGGCCGATAAAGGCCAGCATAAAAACAGCAAGCATAATCAAAAAGCCGAGCCTTAAAACCTTAAAGGTCTTAACCAGCCGGATTACCCCCTTGATATTCTGCATAGATATTCCTTCTAAATAATGGTGCGCCTGGGCCGAATCGAACGGCCAACCACCGGCTTAGCATCCAGCATCAAGTTACCTTGACCGCTTCTTCGAAGTTTGCTGGCTGGACTTTATCTTAGGCATTTCAGCCCCGCTACGTAAAGTCTCTACACTCTCCTCAGATTACAAGGATAGCTCGGTGTTGTCCTTGTGCGGATATCCACCGAATTAGTAGCGTCCACTTCACAAGTTGCTTTCCCTGTGAAGGCTCCTTTGGAAGGCAGGTGCTCTATCCAATTGAGCTACAGGCGCAAAAAAAATTACAGGTTTTTGTACCTTGCCCTGTAGCGAAATGCGCCAAGCATTATGGCGCTTGAGCTACAGGCGCGTCGTTCGCTATAGGTTTGTCTATAGTAGTTCAGTAAACAGTTTTGTAGTTGTTGGCTTATCTGATACTTGATTCTCCTGGTTGTGACGCTCACTCCCCAGAGGGGAAACCAAAGGTTTCCCGTGATGGCGCTCGCCTCTCGTAAAGCGGGTGGGCTCGCTGTCACCCCTTCCTTCAATTAAGAGATTCTATCCTTTAAGGGGAAAATGTTTTTCCCCTTAAGAACCCCTTTTCTGTCCTTTGACAAATTCGTTAGATTGCTTCTTATTGTCTGCTTCGCAGACATTGTCAAAGGACAGTTCGTTCGCTACTTATACCCCTTCTCTAATTCCGAGAATTAATCCCCGGAATTAAGTTGGAGTTTCTTTACATCTTTTAATAGCGCGTTACGAGTTAAGCATGCGTCTTGCGTCATGCGTCTTGCGTCTTTAAACATATCGGGGCGGACAGATTTGAACTGTCGACCTCTTGCTCCCAAAGCAAGCGCTCTAGCCAAACTGAGCCACGCCCCGTGAGTTACACTCTAAAATTCTGCGAAGCGCATCCTCCGCTTGCTCCCGATTAAAGCGCGAAGCAGAACTAGCCAAACTGAGCCACGCCCCGTGAGTTACCCTGCTTCGCTCTCAATACCGGGGATTGTCCGGGAGTAAAATTCAGCTTAATCCCCGGTATTGCTGGAGTTCAGTCCGGGAGTAAAATTCAGCTTAATCCCCGGTATTGTTGGAGCTCAGTTTAATCCCCGGTATTGAGCGAATTTGACTCCGGCTGGGGCCCCTCGTCGAGAATATAATCTTTGGGCTTCATCTGCTCAACCATCCGCACAAAATCCAGGTTAAACACCTTGACCCAATAATCAAAAGCCAGCTGCCGATCGGCTTTTCGGTCTTGGACTAATCCAAAGTTCAACTGCGCCGCCCGGTACGCCGGATCCACCTCGAGCGCCTCGCGAAACGCCGCTTCGGCCTGAGCTAAATTACCCTGCGCCAAATAAATCAACCCGATATTATTAATACTGGATTTTTTATACTCCGCTGCATCCTGCGGCGCGCACAGCAGCAAGGACTTTTTATAAAAATCAACGGCCTGGCTAAAATCACCCTCTTTTTGGGCTTGAACCCCTTGTTGAAAATGTTTCGTCGCCTCGGCGATCAGAGCCTCACCTGCCCAAAGAGCCTTGGCCGCACATAATACGAATACAGCAACCCCAAAATATTTTTTCAGGATCATAGCACCGGCCCCTTTCGTACGTTTAACAATTCAGTATAGCACGCGGCTATTGCTTTGGCAATGCGCGCCGGATCAATCCCCGCGCCTTCTGCAGGGCTTTATAACGATGGCTCATAGAATGCTTAATCCGCGGCCCAAGCTGGGCAAAAGTCTTACCGTAGCGCGGGATAAGAAACAAAGGATCATAACCGAATCCGCTATCGCCTTTCAGGGTAAAATCGATCAGCCCGTCACACCTTCCCTCGACAACGCCGAGCAAACCGTCCTTATCCGCCACGGCCAGGGCTGCCACATAATAGGCTTTTCTTTTAGCTAAAGGTAAGCCGCTTAACATCTTTAAGAGCTTTTTATTATTCTGCATATCGCTTTTATTCTTTCCGGCAAACCGCGATGAATATACTCCGGGACGACCGCACAGGGCCTGCACGCACAACCCGGAATCTTCCCCGATGGTCAAAGCGCCGCTAAAGCGGGCGATAATCACAGCTTTCTTGACCGCGTTTTGCCGAAAGGTCTTTCCATTCTCCACTATTCTGGGAGCCTGGGGAAAATCCGCTAATGAGACGATACGCAATCTAAAACCGCGTAAGATATGTTTAATCTCTTCCAGTTTCTTCTTATTCTTAGTAGCGACAATCAACTCCATGCCTCTAGCCTATTTCCTCAATCACATCCTTTAATAAGCTGCGCTGGATATCGATCAAATCGCTGATCCCTTTTTGGGCCAGCGCCAGCAGCTCATCCATGCGCTTCTTGTCAAATGGCTCACGCTCGGCAGTCCCTTGAATTTCAATGAACTCTCCAGCTCCGGTCATAACGATATTCATATCTACCTGGGCTTGCGAATCCTCATCATAGGCCAAATCCAGCATCGACTGGCCGCCAATCACCCCCACGCTCGTCGCCGCCAGATAATCCTTGAGAGGAATGTTACGCAATTTGCCCGCGCGCGCCAACCAATCTAAAGCAAAGGTTAAGGCGATGAAACTGCCGGTGATCGCCGCGGTCCGGGTCCCGCCGTCGCCCTGAATCACGTCGCAATCGACCCAGACGGTGCGCTCACCCAAGGCCTTCAAATTAGTTACCGTGCGCAGAGACCGGCCGATCAAGCGCTGGATCTCATAGGTGCGCCCGGAATCTTTGCCGCGGGAAATCCTGCTCTGGCAGGAGCGCGGAAGCATGCCATATTCGGCAGTTACCCAGCCGGTACCGCTGCCTTTAAGAAAAGGCGGGACTGACTCTTCGACAGAAGCGCTGCATACCACCCTGGTATTACCCAATTCAATAAGACAGGAGCCTTCGGCGTATTTCAAAAAGTCCCGCGTAATGGTTACCTTGCGTAATTTATCCGGCTCGCGGCCGTCTCTTCTTGCCATGATCAACCTCTGCTTTCTATTTCCAGATAGTTTTGCCCTGACAGTCAACTCCGACAATCAGGGGGAAATCTCTTACTTCCAACCGATATATCGCTTCCGGGCCCAGCTCCGCGTAGGCCGCCGGTCGAACGCTCGCGACGAATTGGGCCAGCAATGCCCCGCATCCGGCGTAAGTCAGAAAATAAACTGCCTTATACTGTTTTATCGCCCGCACAACTTCATCCGCGCGTTTACCCTTACCGATCATGCCGCCGAGCCCGGCGCGTAAGAGCGCCGGGGTAAAATCATCCATCCGCGCGCTGGTAGTCGGTCCGCAGGAGCCGATGACTTTCCCCGGCGGAGTCTTGGTCGGCCCGCAGTAATAAATTATGGCCCCTTTAAGCTCAATGGGCAGTTTCTTACGCTCAGCCAACACCTCAACTAAACGCTTGTGCGCCTGGTCGCGGGCAGTGTAGATGACTCCGGTCAAGGCAACCTCATCACCCGGCTTAAGCCTGAAGATTTGCTTCTTATTTAGAGGTGTTGATATCTTAAACATAAATTTTGATCCAGTGTCATTCTGAGCGAGCGCGCCAGCGCGAGTGAAGAATCCAAGTTAGATTCTTCGCCGCCAAAAAAAGCGGCGGCTCAGAATGACGAAGTCAGATAATCGCAGTTGAGCTTCTAAGCGCGTGACAACTAATGCTCACCGCTACCGGCAATCCGGCGATGTGCGTCGGATAGGTTGCAATATGCACAGCCAAGGCGGTAGTCTTGCCGCCCAAACCCATTGGACCAATATTCAAACGATTAATTTCTTTCAATAACTCCTGTTCTAATTTACCGACAAAACCGGCTAACCGGCTTACCGGCTTACCGGCGCACCGGCTAACCTGCGCACCGGCTAACCTACGGAGTAACGCCTTTTTCGCCATTACGCACGCATAATCCGCAGTCCCGCCGATCCCTACACCGACGACATACGGCGGACAGGCATCCGCTCCGGCGGCTTTAACCGTATTCAGAATAAATTCCTTAATTGCTGCGACCGGCGCAGTCGGTAAGAACATTTTCAGAGCGCTCTTGTTCTCGCAGCCAAAACCTTTGGGCAATACGGTGAGGCTAATTTTATCGCCCGGGACAACATCATAATGAACGACTGCCGGTCCGTAACCGGGGCGGGATCTTTGCAACGGGTCTCTAACAATGCTATTTCTTAAATAACCGCGCCGATACCCCTGCTCCACGCCGCGCTGAATTGCCCGCGGCAAAGAGCCGGTAACCCGGACATTATCTCCCAGCTCAACGTATATTGTCGGCAGACCGGTATCCTGGCAAATTGCCAGACCGGTTGTCTTAGCAATTCTGGCGTTAGCAATAATCGCCCGCAGGGCTGACTTGGCCCGGGAATTGGACTCTGACCGCGCCGCTTTATTCAGCGCCGCCGACACATCCGAACGCAAAAACGTATTAGCCTTAACGCACAACTGCGCTACGGTCTCCTGAATTTTCCTTGCTGGAATGATCCGCATTATTCCTGATACTCCCGGATGACCGTGGTCGTAATCCCGCCGCGGGGATTAAACGTCCCGGTGATTTTGACCCAGCGCGGCCGGCACGCCGCCACAAAATCATCCATCAGCTTGTTGACCAAGTGCTCATGAAAAACTCCGACATTGCGATAAAAGATCGTGTACATCTTAAAAGACTTAAGCTCAATACAATGCTCATTCGGCGAATATTCGATAACCAAAACCGCAAAATCCGGCAATCCGGTCTTCGGACAGATACAGGTAAATTCCGGAACTTCGAGGCGGATAGTATATTCTTTATCCGGATACTGATTCTTCCAGACCTCAATCGGCGGGGTTTTAAGAGCGCGAATATTCCTCTGCAGCCCTTCGTAAGATGATGGTGATTTACTCATACTTTTCCTTCCATAATTTCCATATATTTCTATTAATTTCCATTTATTTCCATGTATTTCTCTAGTTTTATCTTACTCCAACAATCTTATGGAGCTGAGGAATGACGCACACCGCGATATGTTCTTTAGCGGCCAGCTCTTTGAAACGAAGCAATCTCTCATCCTGCGGCAGGATATTATCTTCGCTATTTGGCTGAAGCACCAACACTGTCTGCCGGCTGATCTCGCGGACTAACTCCAAAGCCTCCAGATATTCCGCCTCGAGAGTAGAGGCGCAAACAACCACCTTCACAAATACTTCTTTCAGCGAAGCAATCTTTAAGAATGCCCGATGCGCATCCCAATAGACCCCGCAGCCGGTAGAGCTAGGGAGCTTAATATCCATGGCCACAATATCGACATAATCGATTACTTGCGCCAAGGCTCCGGGAAGAGTACCATTCGTCTCCAGATAATTCTTATAGTGCTGGCTCTGGGTAACCGCCAGCACCTCCTTTAAGAAATCCACCTGGACTAAAGGCTCTCCGCCGGTGAATGAAAGCGAATGGAACTTCTCTTCATAAAGCTTGATCTCATCCAGAAGCTCACCCGGCGAATATTCCAGATAAGACTCCTGACGGGTATCGCAATATTTACAGCGCAGATTACAGCCATAAAAACGGATAAAAAGCTGGCGCTCGCCCAGATATATACCCTCCCCCTGGATACTGTCAAAGATCTCGGAAATTTTACCTTTCATAAACTAACGGGTCGCGTAACCCCGCCTCATTAAAACCTTTAATCCGATACAAACAGCTGTCGCATCCCCCGCAGGGACGGGCCTTCCCGCGATAACAAGACCAGGTCAATTCAAATGGCACGCCCAACTGTTCCCCTAAACGGATAATTTGAGATTTGGTCTTACGCAGTAACGGCGTCTTGATTAACGGCGGCCTGCCTTGGGCTCCGCGCTTGGTTCCGGTGCGGATGACCCGCTGCAGGGCCCGAAAAAATTCCGGCCGGCAATCCGGATATCCGCTGTAATCCTGGCTGTGGGCGCCGATAAATATCGCCTGCGCTTCAATCGCCTCGGCGCAAGAAACGGCAAAACTTTAAAAAATCAATTTTCGCGCCGGTACATACGTCGAAGGTATGCCACTGACACTTTGACACTTTGACACTTTGACGCTCTGACACTCTGGCACTCTGACACCCTGAGGAATTTGCATTCTCTCATCCAATAGACTGGAGCCCTTCCAAGGCAAGGCGATTTTTAGCACATCCCAAGCGCATCCGGCCCGCTTGGCCAGGCTGAGCGCCGACCGGATCTCCCGGTTGTGCCTTTGACCATAATCAAAGATCAAACAATGCGCCTGATAGCCCTGTTTAATGGCAGAGTACAGCGTTACCGCCGAATCCAGCCCGCCCGACAACAACACCACCGCGCGGCGAAGGGAATTATTCTTCATAGGTAGCACAGCTGGTGTCGTTTTCCCAGACGGTAACCGACGCTACATCCGCGATCTCTTTGGCCAGGCCGCGATAGATATACTGCGCTATGTTTTCCGAAGTAGGATTGACCTTCTTAAAATGGGGCAGGTGATTTAGATACTTATGATCCAACTTATCCAGTGCCGCGTAGACGCAGGCCTTCAGCTGCGAGAAATCCATGACCATACCGGTACCGTCCAGGGTTTTCCGGCGCACCGCTACTTCGACTTTCCAATTATGGCCGTGCAAGTCTTCGCATTTGCCTTTATATCCGCGCAGATTATGCGCGGCGCTGAAATTAGCAATCACTTTTATACTATACATCGTCAACCTTTCGGGCGTCTTTAATCGGCCGCCCAAGGAACCGTTTCGCCAGCCCGCTAAACCACTCCGGGTTATCGCTGACGTAGAAACGGTGCTTGGCGGTATGCTTGCCGTTGAGTAATCCGTCGGTGCACAAAATCTTCTTTACTTCAATGGCTACCTGTTTGGCCGAATCGATCAAGGTTACGCTATCGCCTAAAATTTGCCTAATTACCGGTTTTAATAAAGGATAATGCGTGCAACCCAAAATTACGGTATCCACGCGGGCCTTCTTCATCGGCAGTAAATAATACCGGACCACTTCCTCCACTACTTTCCCGGTTAACCAGCCTTCTTCGGCAAAAGGAACAAACAAAGGGCAGGCCGCGGTAAAGACCGCAACGCTCGGGTCAAGTTGTTTAATTTCAATCTCATAGGTCCGGCTCTTGATCGTCCCCCGCGTCCCGATCACTCCTACCCGTTTATTCCGGGTGGCATAAACTGCCTCACGCACCCCCGGGCTGATCACACCCACAACCGGAACTTTAAAATGATTTTTGATCACCGGCAGGGCCACGCTGGACGCCGTGTTACAAGCGACACAGATAAGCTTGACATCGTTTTTCAGCAGAAAAAGGGCGTCTTCAATCGAGAAGCGGATGACGGTTTCCCTGGATTTAATACCGTAAGGCACACGGGCAGTATCGCCAAAATAAACGATATCTTCATTCGGCAGCTGACGGATGATCTCTTTGACCACCGTCAATCCCCCCACTCCGGAATCAAAAACGCCGATCGGCTTAGACAAAAAAACCTCCTAATTATAAGTCAACATTACCGTATAGTCCTGGGCATAACGGATAATCCCGCGCTCGATAGATTCGGCGATCTGCTGACGGTAATAGCTGTTTTTCAACATCCGCTCTTCCTGGGCGTGGGAAAGAAAACCGGCCTCCAACAGCACCGCCGGCATGCGGGCGCCCTTAAGCACATAAAAGTTAGCGCCTTTAACACCGAGTATCTTGGTCTCTAAATCCTTGCCGATAGTCTTACAGATCTGACGGGCCAGCTGGATGGATTCACCGCGGTTAAAGGTCAAGAGCATGTCCCACAAAGTCGCCATTAACGGTTTGGTGGTATAGGCAAAAGCCCCGCCGTCCAAGTTCGGCCTGGCCTTATCCGCCGCCGCTGCGGCGCGATTTACGTCGCTGGATTTGGTGGAAACATAATAAGCCTCAAACCCATTCAAGGAACGGGTCCGGCTGGCGTTAGCATGAACGCTGATAAAAAGATCCGCTCCGGAGTTATTGGCAATCTCCACCCGCCGCTCCAGAGAAATAAAGGTGTCGGTACTGCGGGTCATCACCACCGCGACGCCGTCATCGCGCAAAAGCTTGGCCAGCCGATAGGCAATATCCAAATTAACGTCTTTCTCACGCAGGCCGGTGCGGCCGATTGCCCCGGGGTCTTTACCGCCGTGTCCCGGGTCAATAACTACTTTCTTAATCGATATCTGGGGGAGCAGGGCCTTGGCCAACGGCGCGGACGACGACGATTGAACAAATAGACCGGAAATTTGATCCTTAAGTTTCAAGGGTATCACTACCTGCCCCTCATGCATCTCGACCGGATGACGCAGCTGCTGTAATTGTCCGTCAATGATCACGCTAGTATCGCCTATCCGTAAGTTTACTTCGTGGACGCCTCTTTTAAGATTAACAATTTGAGTAAAGGTATCATAATCCCAACGGATAGAACGCTCGGCGCAAAAACCCAGCAGCGGGACATAAGTCGTGCCGTTGAGCCCGTAAGTAGGGAGCGCACCCGGCTTAGGCACGGTGGCGCAGCCGCTTAACAAAAACACAAGGATACAGGAACTCAAGAATACCGGTAAAAAAGAAATTTTGTTTTGGGTCACAAAGAACCTTCTCAAGTACATTTTAATTTTTCATCGTCGGTAAAAATAAAATGGTGGAGGTGCGCGGAATCGAACCGCGGTCCCTAGTCACTCAGATAAAAGGCGCTACATGCTTAGATTACCTTTTCCTCTTGCTCGTATCCACTCCGATAAGCGGGATGGGATACGCCGCAGCCTTTTTTTGATCTCACCCCAGCCGCAAAGGCAAACCATCCAGGGCTAGCCTGCTATCGGCTCTCATCCAGGGCGCAGGCGAACCTAAACGAGAGGCCCACCTCTTAGCGAGGTGAGACAGCAAACGCCGGTACTCCTGCTGGGAGCATTGCTGCTCTCAACGGTGATACCGGGGCAGACGTTAGTCTGTTTGCGTTTAGTTGTGCAAGGATTGTTAACGCGGCCCACCCTGCGTCCGCGGCATGCTCCTCTTACCCGACTTGCCTAAGTCGAGCCCCTTCACCCCCAAACTTTGAATTTTTGGAATTTCTCACCCGTAAAATTCATCCCGAGCCGCCCTAATTTTTCCTTTAGCGGCGAGGGACCACATTCCACGCTTCTAAACCCTACCTTCTCCTGTTCATCCCTCGCCTAATCGCCAGGTCCGCCTCGCGCTTCTTAATGTTCTCGCGCTTATCGTACAACTTTTTCCCCTTGCACAGGCCGAGCAAGACTTTCACCAAGCCCCGCTCGCTAAAATAACTTTTGAGCGGCACCAGCGTCAGCCCCTTTTGAGACAACTGACTGTCCAGCCGGCGGATCTGCGGCTTATGCAACAACAGCTTGCGCGGCCGAGTCTCTTCGACGTTTAAATAACTCGCTTGGGTATAAGGGCTTATATGCGCATTATACAGCATAACCTCGCCTTTTTCAACTCTGGCGTAGCTGTCATCTAAGTTAATCCTTTTATCGCGTAAAGACTTGACTTCACAACCCCTTAATTCAATGCCGCACTCGATAGTCTCGAGGACTTCGTAATCTCGGTAGGCCTTGCGGTTTGTCGCTATGCTCTCGCCCATTTATCTGCCTGCCAAATAATAATACATGCTTAAGAAAATCGGAATAGAAATGACTCCCAGAATATGGCCGAAAAATACACCCTGGCTGATCAAGACGTCTTCTTTTTTATAATGCCGCATAATCACAGACAACGATGTCGCCGGAGGAACAGCCAGCTGAGTCATAATCAGCAAGCCGACCAAAAAATCAACGCGCAATTTCATCACCAGCCACAACCCGGCTGCCGGTAACAAAATCAATTTAATCAGCAGGACAAAAAACATGGCTTTCTTATCCAGGAGCGCCAGGCGTATCTGCGCGAGATTACCCCCGACTACTAATAAGGCTAACGGCACTGTGCACTCTCCGACTTTATGCACCGGCTTTAAGATAAACTCCGGGATAAAAACCTGCAGGCCCAGAAAAATAATTCCCAGGCTCAATAAGGTGGCCGCGACCGGCGGGCTGAAAAGGCTGGCCAGCTCAAATTTCTTGGCTCCGGCATTGGCAATCACATAGGCCCCCAACGACCAAATGACCAAATTAAACCCCATCAAAAATAAGAACAGATATACCAAAATAACATCGGCCTCAACCTTAGGCAAGAGCGCGGCAAAAAGGGGCAACGGCAGGTACCCGGAGTTCTGAAAGGCGATCAAGCTGACGAACTGAATCCGCCTATCCGCGCCCTTGAAGAAACCCACGCAAGATAATCCGGCAACCAATCCCGCCGCGGTTATCCCTATGCTCAGGAGCGGAAAATGCCACCACAGCGCGTACTTGGTAAAAGTAAATTGAGTAATCAGCTGGTAGAAAATCAAACACGGCAGGGTGATAGTCACTACCAGCCGGCTCAAAGAATTAAGCGCGCAATCGTCAATGACGGATTTCTTCCGCAAAATGAATCCCGTCATCAGCAACAGCACAATCTGACCGACGGCCAAGCCGGTTATTTTAAATGATTCCGCGAGCATAGTCCTTCTCCCTTAAGAAAATCTATTATAACAATAATATCGCAGCCGGGCAATTCTTTTGTAATTGACAGCTGGCGAGGGGTAGGATATACTTCTAGCGTTAAATAGTAAGACGCATGACGCAATCGAAGACGCAGGACGCAAGACGCAAGTAATTGCAAGTTCCGTGGGACGTGGGATGTAAGGACGTGAGGACGTTAAGCGGAAAAAGACGTAACGCGTAACTAGTAACTAAAAGAAAAAAGAACGGATGAGCTGATTTTTAACAATGTCCGCCGTAAGGCGGACAACAGATACAGTTTAACAACCTTGTTAAAAATCAGAAAAGGGGTTTTTAAGGGGAAATGACTTTTCCCCTTAAAAGATAGAGTTTCTTGATTGAAGGAAAGGGTAACAGCGAGCGTTCAACTTTACTTCTGGCGAGCGCCATAGGGAAAACCATTGGTTTTCCCTTGGGGAGCGAGCGTCGTTACCAAGCGAATAAAGCATTAAATAAATCAACAACTATTAAACAGTTTACTTAACCACTACGGACAAAGCTACAGCGAGCGACGACGCGGGGGTGGCGGAATGGCAGACGCGCTGGTCTCAGAAGCCAGTGTCGCAAGACATGAGGGTTCAACTCCCTCCCTCCGCATTTTTAATCTCAAAACTTCACTTTTTTCCACCATATTTCCACCGTTTTTCATCGCCAATCAAATAACTGCTTAATATCTGGCTCTATCCTTTTAGGCATATAGTTAGCATAATGGTTTGTTGTCTCTATCTCGTCGTGTCCTAAATAGTCACGCACATTCTGTAAAGGCACACCACAAGCCAACGAATAACTTGCATAATTATCCCGAAACTTCTGACAATGACCTTTCACGTCTATATCTTTCAGTATCCTTTTCATTACTAAATCAAAATGCGAGTGCTCCTTTCCACGCCTTCCAGGAAAAATATAGTCTTGCTCT
>JBFZAQ010000230.1:0-7175 GCA_041308885.1 Candidatus Omnitrophota bacterium
AAAAATATTCGCCGCTTTTGGCGCAATTGGAAAAATCTATCTCTAAAATAGGTAAGGCTGCAGCTTTGCCATTCTCAAGTATGCCCACAGTCAACTCGGTGCCTTCGATAAATTCCTCGACGATGACCTCTTGCCGGTACATCGCGATCCGCTCGCGGATCTTATCCAAGAGTTCCTCTTTACCGCGCACGACGCAAGAAACATCAATCCCCTTAGCCGAACCTTCCCGATTAGGCTTGACGATGAGCGGAAAACGCAGCTGTTCGCTCAGGACTTCGTCGCCTTTACTAAATACCTGGAATCCGGGTGTCGGGATATTCTCGGCAATCAGGATCTTCTTAGTCAACGCCTTATTCAAGGCCAGGGCTAAAGAAACCGTATTGGACCCGGTATAAGGGACATCCAGATAATCCAATATTGCGGGTATCTCCGACTCGCGGAATTTCCCGACCTTGCCTTCCGCAATGTTAAAAACCATATCCACGCGGTTATTGCGAAAATAAGTAAATAGCCCCGGCTCGCTGACATCGACCGGACAGACTAAATGCCCCTTACTGGATAGCGCGGTAGAAATGGCGTTAATCGTCTCTTCGGAATCAAATTCCGAGAAATAATCAATCGGCTTCGTTGAATCTTTTTTCTTAAGATTATAGGTAACTGCTATCTTCATCGACGTATACTCTGTTCTCACAACTCACAACTCACAACTCACAACTCATAACCCATAACTCATAACAATCTATATTCCATGCCGTTTCAGCGCGGCGTGAATAATCTTGCCGATAATCTGCTCGTAAGTCAAACCTACCTGTTTGGCCACCATCGGAAATACATCCTCCGTAGAGAGCGAAGGCAAAGGGTTAATCTCCAAGACATACATTTTACCTTCGTTATCCACCCGGAAATCAACCCGGCCGAAATCCCGGCACTCTACCGATTTATAGGCGTGCACGGCTACTTCCGATATTTTCTTAGCCAACTCCGCGCTGATGTGCGCCGGACACAGATATTCCAAGCGATCCGAGGTTACCCGGGCAAAGGTATAAAAACGATCATTGAGCTTAAGCCGGCCGTCGATCTTGATCTGGACTACCGGCAGCGCCTCAGGCGGATCGTTGCCGACTACGGCGACGGTAAACTCCTGGCCGGAGATAAATTCTTCCACTAGCGCTGGTTGTTTATAGGTGGAGATAACGAACTCGGCCTGTTTTTTCAATGACTCGAAATCTTCTACGCGGGAATCTTCGGAGAGCCCTTTAGATGAGCCTTCAAAACGCGGCTTCACGATCAAAGGAAACTTCATATGGTCGATATTGGTCAGTTCGCTGGCTTCGCGAATTTCAAAAAATTTAGGCGTGGGGATGCGTTCGGCCAAAAAGATTTTCTTGGCCATTATTTTATCCAGGGTAATACCTAAAGTCAAAGCGTCAGACCCCACAAACGGGACCCCGGCCATCTCCAGCAGAATAGGAACCTGAGATTCGCGGTTTCTTCCGGTAGCGCCCTCCGAGATGTTAAAGACCATGTCCACGTCAAGGCTGTTGAGCTTTTCGAGGACATTATCAACGTTGCCGATCTTCTTTATTTTAAAATTGTTGGCTTGGATGGCGCGGGCGATGACATCGATGGTAGAGGGATGGTCGAATTCGGCGTTGGCATCCGGCGGGTCACCTTTTTTGAATTCATAGTCAGTCTTCAGGTCAAAAGTTAAACCGATGGTCTTCATTGATTAAAGGAAAAAAAATAAGGGCCACCTGCAAGATCGCCCTTTTCAATAAGCCAATTTTTCAAAGTATATATATCCCTCCGTTAAACTTCGCGCTTACTCTTCCCTATGCTGACGCTAACTTTTTATCATAAGATACCGCGCTTGTCAAGAACTTTTTACCCCTGCTGGACCCCTAATCTCCGACGGAAAACACAAATATTCATCACTGAGCCAATTCCACAGCGCCCCAGGCCTGAATCTGATTACGATAGATGATCAAAACTCCCCGCACGCCGCGAATATTCCGGGCATAATTCAAGGCGGTAACCAAAGTTTCGCGGGAACGTACTCGGTTCGCCACGGCCGTGGCTGCCGCGTCCGCCAGCGCGGAATTACGGGCGATTACAATTGCGGCATCGGCTTGGCCGAAACTTAAAGAATGCCCCACGGTCCCTGAAGACGCGCAGATCCCTAACGGAAGATTAGAACCGCGTACCTTTAGGCTTAAACCTCGCCACTTCTGGTTAGCCCCGGTGTAAATACCCACAGTGCGCTTCTTTCTGGTCCGCATAAAAATATCTCCCCCATTTTCAATAATCACCTCGCGATACCCTTTCTTGAGCAGCGCTTTACCCACGCATTCAGCAATGGCCCCGGCCACTGCCGCCATCGGTCCGACGTCAGCCGCCCGGGCCGCCCGGCTCATCCGTTTTACTACCCCGGGGGCGCGCAGCTCAACCGCGATAGGAGCAAGGCTAGTCAAAAAATGCCGGTCTTTTTGAATATAGCCTTCGATTTCGTCTAGGCGGCGGCGAACGATTCTTTCGACTAAAATTACATCAACGGGCTTATCGGCAAGAATATGCAAGTCGGTTTTTTTAACTACGATTTGGGCTTGATATAAATCCGGGGCGGTTACCCACTTACGGTAGACGCGCGGCTGATATTCGAGGGTCTTCATGGTACGCAAGGTTTTAGGTTCCGTAGGACGTGGGATGTAGGATGTCGGACGTCTAGAGTTAAATTACTTTTATCATTTTACGCTTGACGTCCCACATCCAACGTCCTTATGTCCCACGGAACTTGTATTTCTTCTAGCAGATCCGCGGCAATGGCTCACTGGAAAGCATATCCACAATCCGTTCAGTCCCAACGGAAGTAGTCAAAACCACTTTTCCTTTCGGACTAGCGCAGACTTCTCCGACGATGGACGCCCGCCGGCCGAGCGGATGCTTCCTTAAGAGTGAAACCGTCCCGGGAGCGTATTTCTTTTGCGCTATAATGACAGCATTGCCTTCACAGGCCAGATATAAAGGGTCAATACCCAATAGTTCTGCGGCCGCGCCGACCTGAGATAATAGAGGGATGTCTTTTTGGCGGATACGCATTCCTACTCCGGCAGCCGCGGCGATTTCATTTAAAGTCGTGGCTATTCCTCCCCGCGTAGGGTCCCGCATACACTTTACCCCTTTGCTTTGCCGCAGCACCGGCAACAAAAGCCCGGTGAGCGCGGCGCAATCGCTCTTAATCCGCAATTCCATATCCAAACCCTGCCGGCAGGATAATACCGCCATCCCATGATTGCCGATAGGCCCGCTAATGATTATGCTGTCTCCCGGCTCCACATTGCCGGCAGATAACCGGCCGCGGCTGATCCTGCGGCCGATCCCGGAAGTAGTGATAAATATCTTGTCGGCCGCTCCTTTTTGTACCACCTTTAAATCGCCGGTTACTACTGTAACCTTGGCCTTGCGTGCGGTACTCGCGATAGAATCGACAACGCGCTCAAATTCAGGCAGCGCCAACCCTTCTTCGATAATAAAAGCCAAGGCTAGATACTCCGGATGGGCCCCCATCATCAACAGATCATTCACCGTCCCGCATATCGAGAGTTTACCGATGTCCCCGCCCGGGAAAAAAATCGGCTGCACTACAAAGGCATCAGTAGAAAAAACCAATTCGTCAGTATACGGGAGGAACGCTCCGTCGGCAAGCGGACGCAACAAAGGATTGCTTAACCTTGGCAATATGACCCGGCGGATTAATTCGTGCATCTGTTTACCGCCGCTGCCGTGATGTAATAAAACCTTATCCTGGCTCATAGTCAACCTATTGAAGTTAGTATAAAACGCATATCAGAATATCAGCAGATCAGTAAGCAGAATATCAGAAGGTCAGATTACCAGAAATGATTTAATCTGATATCCTGATCTTCTGATAATCTACCCACTGATACCCTGGCAACCTGATATGCTTTTTTAACTAAGAAATCCTCGGCCTTACATCTCCCGTTTCCACCCCCGCCCCATTCAACGCCTCGATCAACGGCTCAACTCCGGTAAAAACATGAGATTGGATGCCCAGCGCGACGGCTTTAGCGATTAAATCGCTGCGATCATCGGTATAAAAGGCCTCTTCGGGTTGAACGCCTAAAGCATCCAGGATATGCCTGTAAATACGGGGATCGGGCTTGCGCGATCCTTGCTCACAAGAGGCGACTACCGCCGAGAATCCGGCGAAAATAGGAAAGTGTTTTTTAATATAATCGTAATGCAAAACGTTAATATTCGATAACACCCCGACCCGGTAGGCTGACTGTAATTGCCTGGCTACGGCATGCACCCGTTCATTCTTGGCGGATAAAAAGAAAATTTCGTTCCAAATAGGGATGAATTCGGCATACGAAAGCTGCAGGTCAAGACTGCGGCTTACTTCTTTAAAAAAATCTCCGGGAGAAATAGCCCCTTCTTCAAAGAGACCGGTCAGGGATGAATCGAAGAAAAACGCATAAATCTCATCCAGCGTCCTTTGACAAAACGGCAGGATTCTCCGGGCGGCGATGGTGTGATCGAAATCCACCAATACGTTACCTAAATCAAAAATTACCGCTTTAATCGTACTCTTTGTCACTGTCGTTTTGTGTAATGTTTTATGTGTAAAGTGTAATGCGGGTGTAATGGGTTATCGTGTAATGGGAAAACAAAAGAAAATTATTATTAATGCTTGTCCATTACGCATTCTTTTGCATTACACCAGCATTACACTTTACACAATTAACATTACACAATGTTATTCGCACATAAAACATTACACCCGCATTAAATATTGCACATTACACAAGACTAGCTATTTATAGTTTTCTAATTGTTTTCTTGCGCTCTTCGGAACAGATCGAGAAACCGATCTTCGTAATCTTTATAGACATTCCATCTGTCCAGCTCTTGCTTTAATTCCTGCGCCCGCGTAAGGTCGCCTCGGGTCTGCTCAAAGAGCTTCTCGATCTTCTCCCGAACGGAAACGGGTAATCTGGTCAACTGGCCCAAAGTCTTCTTTAACCGCTCGACTTCTTCTTCCCCGATCGGCGACTGGGAAACGCCGATCTTAAAATACTCGAGCAGTTTATTAATTTCATCCTCCATGGCCTGCGCTTGATCTAATAAACCCTGCAGATCTAAAGGAATCTGCATAAGCTTTCCGACTACCTCTAAAAGCGCGGCGGAGACCCGCGGGTTATCAACGTGCACGGTATATAGGGGAATTTCTCCGAGAAAACAAATCCCGTCAAAGCCTTCGCGCTTGGCCAAGCCGAGAAAAAGCCCGTTCATGCCGCTAACCTGTCCGTCGGAGAGCAAATTGGCTCCGGATGAATGTAATAATTCCCGCAGGCCTTCCCTAGTGGCAGCAAACCACACTGCCGGCTGCTGGACATGTTCAATCGGCTGGGGCATGGCCGCCAGGCTGACGATCAAAGAAACTTTGAATAATTTGGCTACTGCTAAAACCCTGCGGGAATACTCTTCGGCCTTAACTAAGTCCGGCTGGGCATTGCTGATAAAAATAAGCGCGTCCCGGGAGCCGGATTTATTCTTATAGCTGTAGAATTTCCCGAAAGGCAGCTCCGGGATATTCACCACGCCTTTTTGAATAACGCTCCCGGTCAAATAGAAAAAATCTTCCGGCAGCACTTCCGCAACTTCTTCGGCCTTAAGTTTCTCCACCAGATACTCGGCAGCCTTAAAAGCCACTTCCCCCATCCCCGGCCAAGCTACCAACAGATATGGATTGCGTAATCTGACCCTTTTATGAATTCTGACTCCGTCCATAATTAACCTCTCATTTTAAACTTCTTTTAACCTGTGTCCGGCTAAAATAAATGGCTCTTCGCAACGTATCATTACGCAAAGGCTTTCGCTATCTACGCTGCCGACAAAGCAATGACATCAGGCAGGAAATCGAAACCTCTTAAGAAACCCCTCCAGCGCCTTAGCCCCGCTATAGAGTGAATCAACGTGAGCGTATTCGTTTACCGTATGCGCGCACCCCTGACACCCGAATCCGGTGGCTACAGCGTCGATACCATGGGCCTGGAAAAACGATATAATGGTCGCGCCTTCAGACCCGGACAAGCAGGGGCTGCGATGCGCTTTTTTCCAAGCCTCAACTAACGCCTTGACCAGCGGGTGCGCCTTAGCAATGAAAAACGGTTTTTGTATGCCGTCAATCTTAATACGCGCGTTACGGCTATGTTTATGAACTATTTCTTGTAATCTACCCAACACCTCTTTGGCGGTCATCCCGGGCAAAAAACGGAAATCCAGTTCAACTGAACAGCGATCGGCAACAATATTCACTTTATCCCCGCCCCGAATAGTCCCGATATTTACCGTCGGCGGACGCAAGTAGGGGTTGGCGCGGCGCGCGAAACGCTGATCTTTAAGATCTTTTAAGATATCGACCATAACCGCGATGGCATTAACCCCTAGCCAAGGATAAGCGCCGTGGGCTTTTTTTCCGGTAACCGCCAACTGCAGATGGATCAAGCCCTTCTGCGCCACAACAATGTCAAAATCATCCGCATCGAGAACTATGGCCGCGTCCGGCCGCAGGATTTTCTTAGCCAGAAGCGGCTCAATCCCTAAGGCTGACCCGCATTCTTCATCCGCGGTAGCCGCGAAGATAAGATTATAATCCAAAAATGCCCTATCTTCAATCAAACTCTGCAACACTTCCATGGCCACAGCCAGATTGCCCTTGCAATCCGTCGCTCCCAAGCCATAAATCCGGCCGCGGTTAACCTTTCCCGAGAAAGGCGAACCTGTCCAACCTTTACCCGCGGGCACAGTATCCAGATGCGGGGTAATCAACAACGAACGACTTCGGTTACGCCCCAAGATCCGGGCGATAACATTCGTGCGCCGCTTGGCAAATTCATAGCTGCGCGACGGCACGCCGAATTGCCTAAGGTATTCGCGCACAAACCGGGCGATCGCGTATTCCGTAGATCCCGGGTTCTGGGAGTCGATGCGGATGAGCTTCTGAGTTAGGGAAATAAGACGCTGCTTGTTAATCATGGAATTCAGCCCGAACAAAAAACTACGCCGAAGAACACCGAGCCACCGGAGAACCAAGATACACATTTAGTAAAAACGCGGATCAGGTTATCAGGATATCAGTGGGTAGGTTATCA
>JBFZAQ010000231.1:0-2596 GCA_041308885.1 Candidatus Omnitrophota bacterium
TAAGAATCATCCGGGCCTGCAAAGAACTGGGTATCCGGACTGTGGCAGTCTACTCGGAAGCCGACCGTGATTCCCTCCACGTGCGTTATGCCGATGAGGCTATTTGTATCGGCCAAGCCCAGAGCAGTTTAAGTTACTTGAATATTCCCGCCATCATCAGCGCCGCTGAGATCACCGACGTAGAAGCAATCCATCCCGGTTATGGTTTTTTGGCCGAAAATGCCCATTTTGCCGAAATCTGCGAGTCTTGTCAAATTACTTTTATCGGTCCGACTGCGGATAATATCCGGTCGATGGGCGATAAAGTGCAGGCCCGCCTGACCATGCAAAAAGCAGGAGTCCCGATCGTCCCCGGAAGTACGGATTTGATTAAGAATAAAGAAGAGGCCTTGAAGACTTCCAAGCGCATCGGTTACCCGGTCATAATTAAGGCGGCTGCCGGAGGCGGCGGCAAAGGAATGCGCATTTGCCATAACGATATTTCCTTGATCAGTAATTTAATGATCGCTCAGCAGGAGGCCGAAGCGAATTTTGGCAATCCGGGGGTTTATATTGAAAAATATATTGATAAGCCGCGCCATATCGAAATTCAGCTTTTAGCCGATAAATACGGCCGGATTTTGTATTTAGGCGAGCGTGATTGCAGCATCCAGAGACGTCATCAGAAACTGCTTGAGGAGGCTCCGTCGTCGGCGGTAGACTCTAAACTGCGCAAGCGTTTAGGCGAGGCCGCGGTTAAGGGGGCTAAGTCGGTGAACTACGTTAATGCCGGCACTGTCGAGTTTTTACTGGACGCCCAGCATAATTTCTACTTTATGGAGATGAATACCCGGATTCAGGTTGAGCATCCCGTAACTGAGATGGTTACGGGTATCGATCTGATTAAAGAGCAGCTGCGGATAGCGGCCGGCGAACGGCTGGCCTGGCAACAGGAACAGATTCAGGTTAGGGGCGCTGCCATCGAGTGCCGGATCAATGCCGAAGACTACGAAAACAATTTTATGCCTTGTCCGGGAACAATAGAAACTTTGACCATTCCCGGGGGCCCGGGGGTGCGGGTAGATACGCATATTTATCCCGGCTATCGCATTAGCCCCCATTATGATTCCATGGTGGCCAAGCTTATTACTTACGGACAAAACCGTCAGGATGCTATCCGGGTTATGCAGCGGGCCTTAAACGAATTTATTATTGCTCCCATTAAGACTACGGTGCCTTTTCATATCAAACTTTTGGAGCATCCGCTGTTCGTTAAGGGCGATATTTCAACTCATTTTGTTCAAGAGATGCTTAAAGACGGAAAGGTGGAAGCCTAAATGCACAAGGAAGAATCGTTAACCGATTTAGGCACGATTAAAATTCATCGTAATGTCATAGCCTCTATTGCTTCCTTGGCGGCCATAGAGATTGAGGGAGTAAAGCGGGTAGGCGGTGATTTTACCAGCGGGATTATGGAGTTGTTGGGCAAAAAATCATTAAACTCGATTAGGGTTGAATTTGATAAGAATGACGAGGTAAAAATCGAAATACCGCTGGTGATTAAATACGGCTGGAATATTCCGGATACTGCCAGTAAAGCCCAGGAGAGTATCCGGGCCGCGCTGGAAAAAATGACCAGCCTTATAGTCAAGGGCGTGCATGTTATTGTCCAGGGCATAGAGAAAGTTTAAGCGGAGGTGGCCCGATGATTATAATTGTCAGAACCATTTTTTTCTCAGCGTTGCTTATTTGTCTCGGTGTGTTGTTGATTTCCTCGGCTTTCGATTGGTTACAACTGCAAGATTTCCAGATCATGTTGTCCTACCTGCAAAGCACCACCAATAGCCATATAATATTAGGGATATCGGGATTGTTGTTGGTGGTGATTGGTTTCGCGCTTATCCGTTTAAAGTTGGATAGATTTCAGCGTGAAAGAACTATAGCTTTCTCCACGCCCAGCGGGCCGGTAACGATCGCGCTTACGGCAGTGGAAGATTTGATCCGCCGGCTCACCGGGGTTTTATCCGAAATCAAGGAGCTGCGCCCTAATGTCGTAGCCGGCAAAAAAGGCATTACGGTGGATTTACGGGTGGTGCTGCGCCATGAAGCGAATATCCCGGATTTAACTGCCCGTCTGCAGTATATAATTCGTTCCCGGATCCAGGAAGTGCTGGGCACGGAAGAAGAGATTTTGATTAAAATTCACGTCGCCAAGATTGTTTCGGGCGAGGATAAAGATCATCGGCGCCGAAGAGATGCCGATAAACAGGAACATCCGATTCCCTATGGGTTTGGGAGGGCGTGAAGAAAGCTCAAAGCTCAAAAATCAAAGTTCAAAGTGAAGATAATAATAAGCGAAAGATTGAAAGGAGAACAGCCAGGATGAAGATTGGGATTTTAACAGGTGGTGGGGATTGTCCGGGTTTAAATCCGGTTATTCGGGCAGTTGTGCGTAAGGCGCTCAATGAGGGCTTTACGGTGGTCGGCATCAAGGATGGATGGAAAGGTATGATCGAGTCAAATACCATTCCTTTAGCCTTAGATTCTATCTCGGGCATTTTACCCCGCGGAGGCACTATATTGGGTACCAGCCGGACTAATCCTTATAAAAAAGACG
>JBFZAQ010000232.1:0-9207 GCA_041308885.1 Candidatus Omnitrophota bacterium
AACCTGCCGATTATATTTTCAAAGGTATCCCCGCCATATAAACAGTGCCCCAGCGCTACTTCGATTGCCGGCCCGGCCAGTTCTTCAAGGCTATGGTCCCGGCCAAGCTGTTGTTTTAACGCCACCTTCATCGTCTTGGCGCCTGTTAAAGCCCGTGTCAGGACATCTAGTTGCTCAGGACTCCAGTTAATAATTTCGCGGCTAATGATCTTTTGATGAATCAGGTTATAATCGAGGGAATGGATGAGCCGCGAGAGAAACGAACGCTCATACGGGCCGTGAAAATAAGGGGTTATCGGGACATGGCAGGTCTGCTGGGTTTTACCGCACCACCGGATAAACCGACCCCAGTTATCCATAAGCCGGTCCTTGGATACATAAAACTTCTTCCCGTCAAATTTGGTACCGTAGGAATATCCTTCAAAAATAACAATCCAGCCAAGTTGGTTAGGATCAAACACCGGCCGGTATTCCAGCTGCGTTAAGGGAGATGCTGCCGCGCCGGACGACAGCCACGGAAGACTAGACGGCCCTGCCCTTATGGGAACTATTTTTATCAAAATGGACAGCGCGGACGATGCCCGGCGAGACAACCGAATGTGCCCAGCAAAGTCCTTGGTATAAATACCGTTGGCCGGCAAATGCAATTCATCATCCGGATAGCCGGATACACCAGCACTCAATAAACGCTTTGCTAAACAGCTAAAGAAGTTAAGATGGAAAACCTGTCGGCCTTGATGGATTCTATTTGCGTAATCAAGTATATCTTTATACCTGGTATCACAATGCACGATATATAATACCGGGCTGCGCGCGGCGAAGACCGGACTGGAAGATTGCAGTTTTGTAATAGTTGTTTTTATTCTCCTAAACAAAAAAGCTTCGGCGAATCCCAGGTATTTCTCTCCTTCCAAAGCGCGCCAGGAGCATATAAGAGAAATAAAATTATTAATCATGGCTTTTTTTGCTTTATCGGGCATATTGCTGACAGCAGAAGCGGATAGGGATACCGGGTTATGCTGGCTGGAGCTGGCGGCGGTGCTAGCTATTGAAGAAACCTTTGTTAAAGTATGGGTAGCCACGTTGCAACCAAATATACTCTGAATTTCAAGGTCGGAAAAATCAACGTACCGCCGCAATATCCCAACCAGGCCCAGCGCCTTCAAGTCCCTCGTAACCGATAGCGGATTCAACGCCTTCTTGTACAAGGAATGCAGTAATCCATTCAAATAATAAACCCCGCGGCTATAGCGGACGAGCTCGGCGAGCTTGATCTCCCGCAAAATATCAGCAGCCTCCCTAAATTCCTTATCTTTTACTAAGGCCCTGCCATAAGCATACCGCGCGGCAATCCTTGCCGCATGTGGAGTAAATGCAAAACCAAATTGATGCCTAAGTATCAACCCGCGGATAATCATCGGTACGGAAAGCGCCTTTGTGCCGGTAATCTCCTGCCCGCCCGGGCCGATAAACCTGATTACGCCATCCCGCAGGTCGCGCAATGCCGGCGCGGTATAAATGAATCGTCCGCGCGAAGATATGCCTAATGTATTTATAGAAATACGCGCGTCCACCGGTTTTCCTTGGTACACGATGACATGCTTCTTATTCATAGTTACGTTAATTATATCTATATATATGCCGTTAAACTTGATAAGGGCATTTACTAATTCTGCACCGAAGACTTTCCCGCTTTCTATTTTCCTGCTCAGCTCTCTCTTAAGCGCAATTAACTCCCGATCGCTTCTTATAGGGCTTCTTAAAATGACATCCACATCCTTAATCCCCGCTTCGTTATCACCCCTGTTAAAACGTACCCCCAGCAATAAATCGCGCACCGGCCCGCCGGCAATTATAATCTCAACATCCAGCGGTAGGTTATTTCTTAAAAACTCAAGGGCTGCTTTCACGGGGCCGAACTGCTCAGGAAGGGAATTTATATCCGCGGGCTTTTTCAAAGCCAACAATGCCTCCAAGGCGCCTTCATCTATTGTCTTTGCTGCAACAAGAAGATGCTTTGCCAGCGACCCCTCTGTCCTCTTTGTTAATCTATTAACGACTGCTTTTGCAACAGTCCACAACGCTGCAACTTTCAAGTCCTTGCTGTTATATACCGCATTAAATACCCTTTCTATCGTACGCCAAGCAATAATCTTTTCAAATCTCCATCTCTCTTCTTTGAATCCTTTACCGTAAGAAACGAGCCGGTCTAACGCCGGGGTATTATAGACAGGGCCCTGGCCCCGAGCCTCAATATCGCTGTAGCCATCCTGTTTCTGCAAACACTGAATAAACTTCAAGGCATCCGCTTCAGACACAAAATAGAAAACTATCTTGGTTTGTCTCGGGTCACTAAGAAATTCTCTAACTGAGATATCTTCTTCAGCTGACAGAGCTTCTACTGAGCAAGGATATTTGTACGCAAATGGCAGCATCGTTGCTATAGCGGCTTTGCGGGCCATTGAGATAATTTTCAGCCAATTTATTGTCTCAAGAGCAGGATTAATATATACCCTCCACAAATCGCAATTCCTTAGGTCATATCCTCCAATCTCAGCGTTCTGGACATGCAACCATACAAGGCCAGGCGGAACCCTCTCTCTGAGAAAAACGCGCCAAGTCCTATGTTCAAAGTCAATATGAATTGGAAAAATCAATATGGGGCTTTCTTCATCATTGGCGCCAAAAGAATCAATCTGCGGCAACCTCACCGGAGAGCTAACGGAAAATATCAGCGCGCCGAAGGCTTGCGGCCGCAGAGCGCGCTCTGGCGATGATGATGCGAGGCTGGAGGAGCAAAATTGGCAGTCGGCGGCGGGGCCAGAAGTAATAATTAATTTCTTAAAAATAGCTTCCAATACCCTGCGAGTATAGCTATTCACATCTTTGGCATAGATGCTGCCTAAGCCTAATGGGGCCTTCGGATAAGTGAATGCGCCATGCGAATCACTGCCGGGTAACCCCGGTAAGACAATAGGGTGATTTTGATAAAACGGATGCTCTAAATTTAGGTTTATTCCGTAATCTTTAAGATAAGGCTGCAAGTCGTTTATTTTTAATTTATAGCTGTAAAATTAATAACCTAAGAACGCGCCCGAATGAAGCTCACCGCTTAACGTATGGCGTGGGATAGCTTCCTCAATTAGCTCCCTGAATGTTCCGTTTTTCCCTATCCTTTTCTCTTTTTCATTTATCTCATCGGGATGAGCGATGCTAAATTTGGCCGAGAACACCCGAATGAAATCGATTGTATCCTGCCAGGTAAAATAAAACGGTCTGCATAAACCATGGTAGAAAGCACCCAATCCATGCGGCACAAAAAATTTATACCACACATCTTTGTGGTCTGCTATACCCATAAGTATAAATTGACTTTTATACTTATCGAACATTGCATCAGAAACCATTGAACCTGCATATCCTGCTCTCCTTGCGGCTTCAATATCTGCCCAATTGATACTAAATTCAGGGAATTCGTTATTTATTTTATCAATAAGTTGTTTAATAAATCTTGGCCTGTTTTCACTAAGGGCATGTAGTTTACCCAATAGATACTCCTGCGCCTTCTGGTCACCGAACAAAGTGTGTTTTTTGTAGAAAAAAGGCAGGTGCGCTAAAATATGGACTTCGACATCGTTATAAAAAGTAGTAATCTCTATTCCCGGGATAATTATAAGATAAGGGAATTTTTTATTAGAGCGCAAATTATATTCTTTTATCTTTTCATTAATTATCATTACGGCTTCTCTGGCCTCTCTATTTGTAATTGAATCGTGGTTGGTAATGGATAAGCCCCGTAGCCCGATTTTGAAAGCAAGATAAACCTGATAAGTGTCTGGATAATAACCATCACTACCGGAAGTATGATTATGAAGATCACACTGCCCTTCGCATGAACGAGGCATTACAAAGTTACCGAGTTCAATATCCAAAATAGTCCTCAGTGCCGCAAGCCTAAGATCTTTTTTGTCTGTATCAACCACCTCTTTCATAACCACTTCTGCTGATCTTTTCCTCACGGCTGAATCATTGGATTGCAACTCTTCGGTAAGCTTCTGAATAATCGCATTATCGCGTATAGGGAAATTAGCCGCCAAACCACCCTGCGACGGCACCTGCAGAGACCCGACCGGACTAGAAGAGGTATTAAAAACCACTTCTATGGCTTCGATGTTTTGTTTTGCGGCGTCTCTGATTATCTTTAAAATATAGTTTAACGATACTTCATCCTTAAGGCGCTTAAAATAAACCTTGGCAACTCCGGCAACCAGACAGCCGAAAAGCGCCGAAGAAGCAGTACCCGTAGCCCCAGGCAAAATTTTGCTTATTTCTCTAGTTGCCGTTAGCATGCCCGCCACATCAGGATTCAAATTCTTAGCCTTAGTCATTATGATTTCGCGTAAACGCGTTAGGACCTCTCTATGCAGACCCCAAATTCCCTGGCCAGCGGCAGTGAGCAACTGAAATTCCATGTCGCCATTAGGATTTAATTCTGGATATTTCGCGAAAAGCTTCAACATATCCTGCAAAAGCCATAAATTAACTCCGCATTCAATTGCTTCTTGCAAATATTCATTTATTTTAGGAAGCTGACTATAGTCTTTCTTTAGGATAGCCTCAGCTATACGACAATGGCTTTGACCTAACGACTTGCGATTGACCATTTTATGCACTTGCATTGCCAATTGAAACTCATTCCTGTCTACCAACTTCATCGCAACAGACTCAAGGTGCCGGATTATATTCCTGTCTTCTTGCATTCTGGAAATTGCATCAACGACCAAATCAACATCGCCAAGTAAGATCGCTGCCTCAACCAAACCTCCGTAGCATAGGTCCAAATAATCTCTTTTTTCTAAATCGAGCTTGTTCTTATCATTTATAAGTTGCGCGTAGCGCTCGGTTTCGGCATAATCTCCATCAAAAGCGCATTCATAGGCAATTAAACTCGCTAGCCTATTGCTGAACCGAAACTCAAGATCTCTGCTTGCCTCTTTAATAATATCTGCCCTGCTTTTTGTAAGACGCAGTCCTTTTTCTCTCATCGCAGGCACTAAATATCTTAATCTGGCAATAATTGTCTCGTCATTCCTTTCCGAAATCTCACAAGCCATATTATAAAGGGCTTCGGCTTTTTCTATCAAACCGAGCCTATAATAACTATCGGCCAGCCTTACCGTAAGCCTTACCTTATCTTCTCCTTGGTCTCCACCCCAGAACGGAATGTTTCTTATAACAGAATTAAGCCGCTCAACGCTGGTGGCGTCATAGTGCATAGATGCCAAAAGTTCATCTATTAATCTTTCCAAGGCATCCGAAAATTCCCAGTACACAGGGTATCCTTTTTCTTCTTCGTAGATAGCGAGGGCGCCTTGGGTATCTCCCTCTTCTATCATTTGCATTGCAATTATTCCTAACACTCTCAACCTAAGTTCCATATCGGGGATACTTTCGGCTATCTCAAACAAAATCGGTCTTAAATTCATGGATCCCAAGACATTCTTGAAATTCTCTATCTTTACTGCAGACACTAGGACTTCTTTTCTATCCTTAAACTCTCTCGTCAGCCGCAGATATTCCCCCATTAACGACTGCGCCTGCTGCGGATCATCGACCGCATAGGCATCAGCCATAACCATTAAATACCTCATTCTTTGCCAAAGGACATCCCACAAGGTCGGTTTGATACGGCCGCGCTGCTCATCTTTAATTTTTTCGCCTTTTTGGGCGGCGCAAGTTAATTCATTTGATATAAGCGCCAGGTCTTTTGCAGTTATGGGCAAGCCGGTATTGCCAGTGCCCCTATATACTTCCATGAGCGCTTCCATCGTCTCAATGGCTGGCCGGGCCCTTACTGCTTCTATAAGCGTGCTTCTTTCCCCCCCAAATATGCTTAATAGCCTTTGCAATAGCGCCTCCGCCTTCTCACTAATCTTAGCTGCTTTTCTTCTAACTTTATTTACCGCGGTTAAATCATCCTCACATAAACCGTAAGTCTGAAGGTCATTAATCAAAACTAAAGCAATATGGCGCAATTCGGGTTGCCTGGCAAGCGCATCAACTATTTCTTTAAATACATAGTACATATGCTCCAAAGGACTGGCTTCGATACCTGGGAGGTCTCGCTTATCTGGACCATCCCATATCGTAATGGCCCCTTTATATGACGTGTTTAACATATCTAACGCATCTTTCAGAAAATGATGATGATTCAAAAGTTCTCCGGAAAACTCTGCCCGGTCGATATTAGGAAGCGGATAGGTGTCTGGGCAATCCTTCCATTTTGAAATATTATTTCCATACATTGCCGCTAAAACTTTTAGATATAACATTAATTCACGGATAGGCAGACCGCTGTCTTTCTGATCAGAAAATCCTTCTAGCTTGCCGACATATATTTCAATATCCCTTAAAAGGCTTCTCCCTGGAATTTGCTTTGCCTCGGCTGCTTGAATTGTCCCAACTGGAGAACCGCTTAATTTTTGAACAGATGTATGTTCGGGCTTAAGGAAGATGGCAGTAATCAGCGACGATATGCCGGTTTTACCGGCGTACAGAATTTCTCTATGCGCCCAGCTCTTTATCACGCTGAATCCGCCAATCCCTGCTCTTTGTTTTAGTTCCCTCATCCAGAGATGATTACGCGTAGCTGACCACTCAGGAAAACAAATTAATCCGTCTTCATCTTCAATTTTCTTGCTTTTGTATAACGCGTCGGCTTTGGATTTAATCTGGATGATTGCTATTCCCCCTGGCCTCAACATCCTGCACATTTCATTTATGATATTTTGCTGAACGGTATTGCCAAAAAGGTGAAGTAACAACCGTGTGTATACCACGTCAAATTCTGAATCGGGGACGCCAACTGGCATTTTTAGAACATCCAGTTCCCGTACAATCAGATTAGCTGTAACCCTGGCTTTATCCCGCAAATGTTTTAACATCGCCTGGTTATTATCTGCGGCCGTTACAATACTTCCCAGCTTTGCGAAATACGCTTCATCGTTTCCGCTTCCCGCCCCTAAAGAAATAATCTTCTGCCCCGGCCTGATATAATTATTTGCAACCAGCCGCTCAGCCAAAGAAGACGGCTCTTCGCTGCATAAATAATCGCCTCCCAGCACGTTTGCTCCAGAAGCTTCTATTCTGTCCGCGGACGCTGGGCTGCTACTTTTTACTGGCTCCTGGATTAAGCTTGCCACAACTAACGCCCCTACCCCAAGCGGGCTTCCGGCGGCGGGACTAACGCTATTAAGCGCGCTGCTGGCCTGCGTAGATAACGAGCCGACGCTGCTTTTTCCTAGCGTGGCTTGATTAAGGTCTACCTTTGTGTTAAAAAACATGGCTATCTTGAACATAGATTCGAGCCGGCGCCTTTCTCTGTCAGTCAAGGCCAGATTACTCCAAACCTTTTCTACTTCGGTTGCGACTATCTTAGAATCTTGTCTGCGCATTTCATCATCTAGATACAGCTGTGCGGTTATTTCATAAATGTCCTGACGGGCAATAACATCAATGAATTGAGGCTCAGCCTGGACTTTCTCAATGACACGGCTGACAATCTTTAATAATCCGATATTCTTGGGGTCCTCTTCTCCTCTAACAGCCAATAATTCTGCCAGGCTCTTCCCCCTTTCCTCTCTAGTGGCCTCAATGACTATATCCATCTCGCTGTCCTTAAGATATACTCTGTATAATAACATCCAAAGAATAAACTTCTCAGCCAGGCCAAACCTATTCTTATCGCTTTCCAAAAGGAATAAATAGTGAAAAACACGCAGGATCCCCGATAAGATGTAACGCTCAAGTCGGCTAAGCCTCTGGTTGAATGAGAACGGCTCAAATGGCTTATTGACCTTGCGTCCTTCACTGATCCTACTGCCGAAGATAGCGTTAACAAATGTTTCTTCGTCAACAAGCTCTGCTGTTTTTGTTTCATAATAATCCTTCAATTCCTGCCAGTCACGCAATTTCCTGTCAACAACCACAGCTTCCCAGGCGTAATGACTACGGCTGTAGGCCTGCGGGTTGTCGCTGACTTTATAAAAATGGTGCATGATCACTTCCTCTTCACCTTCATCGGTGGGGATGAGGCTTATGGCGTATTTCCAGAATTGCGGCTGTTCATCAATGAATCTGCCCCCGGCTAAGTCCATCTGCAAAACAAACCATTTATCAATAAGGGATTTTGCCTGCTCCAAATCTTCTGAATCCTGGCAGTCTTGCAACATTGTCTGCAATGATTCCAAAACCGGCCCCTTAACTAAAACGCTAGTATCATGCAAAGAATGTAGCGGTTCATCCTCAAAGCCAAGAGGTAACGGATTAAACGCATACTCTCCGCTGATAATGACACAAGGAACCACTAACCCACCCTGTAGCGGAGCAATGATGCGGTAAAACAACGGAACAAAGACATTATTAAAATAATTTTTATCTTTGGCAAATGCATAGACTAACCCGAAACGATAAGGGGTCCGGCGGGTATATTCTTCAAAAGATGGAGGTTCAACAAATCTCTGCTCCCGGCCTGATCGGCAGCCAATTATCCTGGCTAAATTGTTCCTGCTGAAAGAAAATTCCGGGTCATCAAGATTTGCCTCCAGAGCATCAATCGCTAAATCCTCCTGACTCTGCATTATTGAAGGCATATCCACCCCTAACTGGCGCGTTAATCCAAGGATGGGCTCTTCAATCGGGCCCTGACTTAAGGCGTATTGTAAGAGTTCAGCCAACGAAAGACTGACCGCTTCGTAATCACAATCTTTCGTCCATTTATTGATCTGTCTTTCTTCGGTACGTAATAGCTTTAAGCGGGTTTCAATCTCATCAACAGCCCTTACTCCCTTCTTGCGCTGGAATACAATCCTGCACAGCCTGAAGAGAAAAGGGGCTTTGATCTTATAAGTCGAAACATTGGCCAGCGACTTAAAAGTTGGGTCTGCGGTTGCGCCGATACCCTCTTCTATGAACAAGCCTGTACCAGGCATAACCCGCTCCGGAAGCATTTCTTTGCGGCCGGCAGGCACACGCATTTGTTCCCGCACCCTAACAATAAGCCTTTCTTCGCTCCATTTCTCCCTGGGAATGACCCGCGGGATGTCGTTAATATACAGGGTGACGGACTTTTCTTGGCGTTCTGCCCGCAGAGAAAGCGTACGCACAAAACAATTATTGACATCACTCTCTGGGTATAGAATGCCGTTG
>JBFZAQ010000233.1:0-4412 GCA_041308885.1 Candidatus Omnitrophota bacterium
AAAAGTCCTATTTTTATATTCCGAGTTTATCCAGCCGGACTTTTTCGTATAAGGGATTGTTGATGCCGGATCAACTGGAGCGTTTTTTCGTCGACCTTAATGATCCTGCTATGGCCAGCGCTTTATGTCTAGTGCATTCCCGGTATAGTACGAATACATTTCCGACCTGGGACTTAGCCCAGCCGTTTCGGTTTTTAGCCCATAACGGCGAAATTAATACCCTGCGCGGTAATATTAATTGGATGAAGGCCCGCGAAGGGCTGATCAAGAGCGATGACTTTCCTGTGCCGTTAAGTGAAATATTTCCGGTGATTGTTCCGGGCGGCAGCGATTCGGCGACGTTGGATAATGTCTTTGAATTATTAGTTCTTTCCGGGAGGCCGTTGCCTCAGGCGATGATGATGCTTATCCCGGGCGCCTGGGAACAGAATTCGGCTCTCGATGAAAAACAGCGGGATTTCTACCAATATCACGCCTGTTTAACCGAGCCGTGGGACGGTCCGGCAGCCATTGCTTTTACCGACGGCCAAAGAATCGGAGCTGTCTTGGACCGTAACGGCCTTAGGCCCGCGCGCTATATCGTTACTAATAACGATGTTGTTGTTATGGCTTCCGAGACCGGAGTGCAAGACATCCCGGCGCGGGATATTGTTTCTTCCGGCCGCCTTGAGCCGGGTAAAATATTTTTTATTGATACCGAAGAAGGCCGGCTGATTCAGGATCAGGAAATCAAAGAGTCCATGGCTAAGCGTCAGCCCTATGGCCAATGGATTGGGTCTGGTATGATCTCTTTGGAAGCGCTGGCGCAGGGGGAGTCGCTCCGGGATGCGGGCGGCACGGTAACGCTTTTAAAGGCGTTTGGGTATAGCCGGGAAGACCTTAAATTTATTCTTAAACCTATGGCCGAAACCGGCCAAGAGCCGATCGGCTCCATGGGTAATGATACGCCGCACGCGGTCTTATCGCAGCAGCCTCGCCTTTTATATGAATATTTCAAACAACTCTTTGCGCAGGTGACCAATCCCGCTATTGATTCTATTCGCGAGGGGCTGGTGATGAGTCTGGAGACCTATCTTGGCCCGGAAGGTAACGTCCTTGAAGAAACAGCCGGACAGTGCCATAAAATAAAAGTACCGCGCCCGATACTGACCAACGAAGAATGCGCCAAACTGCGCTCTGTCAGCGTTAACGGTTTTAAAACTAAAGAGATCTCGATTCTTTTTGGGCTCAAACAGCGGGATGGGTTTCGGCAAAGCCTTACCCGGATTTGCGGCGAAGCCGAACAGGCAATTATCGACGGATATACATTTATTATATTAAGCGACCGGGGCATAAGCTCTGAGCAGGCCGCGCTGCCGGCGTTGCTGGCTACTGGTGCAGTACATCAGCATTTGGTACAAAAATCACTGCGCACGCAGCTGGGTATTATAGTGGAGACGGCTGAACCGCGGGAAGTGCATCATTTTGCGTTGTTATTCGGGTACGGCGCGGATTGCGTAAATCCTTATCTGGCGTTTAGCGCGCTGGGGCAAATGATTAAAGACGGGTTGTTGGGCATTGATGAGACAACAGCGATAAAGTCATATATTCAAGCCGTGGATAAAGGTATCCAAAAAGTGCTTTCTAAAATGGGGATATCTACTTTACAAAGTTATCGCGGGGCCCAGATTTTTGAAGCCCTGGGTATGCATAAAGATGTCATTGATTTGTATTTTACCGGCACGGTTTCGCGCATCCAGGGGGTAACACTCGATATAATAGCGCAGGAGACCATTGCCAGGCATGATCAGGCTTTCACAGGGGGTGTAGCTTCTTCTTCGGCGTTGGCCACGGGAGGAAAGTATCAGTGGAAGAAGGACGGGGAATATCACCTCTGGAATCCGGACACCATCGCCGCGCTTCAGGATGCGGTTTGGAATGCGGATTATCAGAAATATTTGGCCTTTGCGCAATTGATCAATGATCAGTCCAAGAATCCGGCTACGTTACGGAGCCTGCTGGCATTTAAAGATGTTCAGCCTATTCCTTTGGAACAGGTCGAACCAAAAGAATCCATTGTCCGGCGATTTGCCACCGGAGCCATGAGCTTTGGCTCAATCAGCAAAGAGGCCCACGAAACGCTGGCTATTGCCATGAATAGACTGAAAGCCAAATCTAATACCGGAGAGGGCGGCGAGGACCCGGAGAGGTTCAGTCCCTTGCCCAACGGCGATTCGCGCCGCAGCGCAATAAAACAAGTCGCCTCGGGCCGGTTCGGCGTAACCACGAATTATTTAATCAATGCCGATGAACTGCAGATCAAGATCGCCCAAGGGGCTAAGCCCGGAGAGGGAGGCCAATTGCCCGGGCATAAGGTGAGTGTTGCTATCGCTAAGACCCGTTATACTACCCCCGGGGTGACTCTTATTTCCCCTCCGCCGCACCACGATATTTACTCTATTGAGGATCTGGCCCAGTTGATTTTTGATTTGAAGAATGTCAATCCCCCCGCGCGCATCAGCGTAAAATTAGTTTCCGAAATTGGCGTAGGCACCATTGCCGCCGGTGTAGCCAAGGGGCATGCCGATATGATCTTGATTTCCGGGGGCGACGGCGGAACCGGAGCCTCCCCGCTAAGTTCGATTATGCATGCGGGTTTACCTTGGGAGCTGGGGGTTGCTGAAACTCACCAAACGCTTGTGCTTAATGATTTGCGCAGTCGCGTACGATTGCAGACCGACGGGCAGCTGCGTACCGGCCGGGACGTGGCTATCGCAGCGCTCCTGGGGGCAGAGGAGTTTGGGTTTTGCACTGTGGGTCTGATTATTTTGGGATGCGTTATGTTGCGGCACTGTAATTTGAATAATTGTTCGGTTGGTATAGCCACTCAAGAGGAAATTCTCCGTAAGCGTTTCCGGGGTAAGCCCGAATACATTGAGAACTATTTTTATTTTGTCGCAGAGGAGCTACGGGCGATCATGGCTCAGCTAGGGCTGCGTTCACTAGATGAGATGGTCGGTAGAACTGATTTATTGCAAGCTAACCAGGCGGTATTCCCCTGGAAAGCAAAAGAGATTGATTTCTCGCGCCTGCTTTATAAGCCGCAAGTCCCCCGGTCAGTGTCTATTCGCTGTACGCGCAGTCAAGATCATGCTTTGGATACGGTACTTGACCGTAAGTTGGTGGAGTTGGCTAAGCCGGCACTCGAGTTCGGGCAGCCGGTTAAGGCAGAACTTCTTATCGCCAATACTAATCGGACCACCGGAGCAATGCTTAGCGGCGCCGTCTGCGGCCGTTACGGCGAGGATGGATTACCTGAGGATACAATCGCGATTAAATTTAAAGGCGCGGCCGGGCAGAGTTTTGCCGCCTTTCTGGCGCGGGGAATTACGTTCGAGCTTGAGGGCATGGCCAACGATTACGTGGGTAAGGGCATATCGGGGGGTAAGGTAATTATTTTTCCCGACAGATTAGTTGTCTATAAACCCGAAGATAATATATTAATTGGCAATACCGCTTTTTACGGCGCCATTTGCGGCGAGGCTTATATCCACGGGAAAGCCGGAGAGCGCTTTTGTATTCGAAATTCCGGATTATACGCGGTGGTTGAAGGCGTTGGTGATCATGGTTGTGAATATATGACCGGCGGCAGAGTGGTGGTTTTGGGCCCCACCGGAAGGAATTTTGCCGCGGGGATGTCCGGGGGGATAGCCTATATTTATGATCCGGATAAATCATTTCCCCGGAGCTGTAACATGGAGATGGTGGGATTAGAAATCCTTAATGATGAAGACCTGCGGACTATCCGCGCATTAATCGGCAATCATGCCCGTTTAACCGGTAGTGCTGTGGCCAAGCGCATTCTCGAGTCGTTCGAGCAGCAGGCGGGGATTTTCGTCAAAGTTATGCCGCTTGAGTATAAGCGGATTTTAGAGGCTTCGGTTGATGCCGGGAAATCAGGCTTGGCGCAAGATACGGAGGGGTGAGTTGCGCCGGGGATGTACATTCTGTGTAATGTTAAATGTGTAATGTGTAATGCTGGTTTAATGCAAATGAATGTGTAATGGAAAAAATAAATAATCTTTTTCCATTACACAATAAATCAGTACACTTGCATTACACATTACACTTTACACATTACACAAAACGCTAGGTTTACAAAGTAATTTATGTTTTCTGACGGTAGATTAATATGGGCGATATAAAAGGATTCTTAAAAGTAAAACGGCAAAAGCCGCAATACCGAGCGGTATGTGAGCGGATTAAAGATTACCGCGAAGTCGGGATTATGCGCAGTGAGCCGCATTCTCAAGACCAGGCATCGCGCTGTATGGATTGCGGCACGCCATTTTGCCATTCCGGCTGTCCTATCGGTAATTATATCCCGGAATGGAATGACCATGTTCATGCCGGACGTTGGGAGCGGGCATTTG